>JAIKZM010000021.1 GCA_024682215.1 Saccharofermentans sp.
TAACGAGTCCTGCAATCGCCATCGGAACTCCGAGAATACCGCCCAATGTCAGCGAACCAAAACCTCTGTAAAGCCTGAGCCTTGGAAGTATCCTGTCGAGCTTTGCGATCCTCTCACTTATCAGTTCGACTACTCCGATAACCATCAACGCTGTCGGCAGAAGCATCAGGATAGCGTAAAGATCAACGCCTTCAATAAGTGTTTTGACATTGCAGACGATCCAGATTATCCATCCGATATTTCCGGGTATGTCACAGCACCACCACTGAACATCTGTAAGCGTCATCCTGTACTGCTGCTCATCCATAGATCACATCTCCGCTTTCTTCATATTGATAAGAAGTCCCGGAAAAGCTATCAGGCTTCCTATTGCGGCTATCCACATCGATGCCATCAATCGCCAGACCGGAACCTGCCATAAAGACAGTTTGTTTTCGGAAAACATGTCTGTCCCCACATACAGGAACAGGTCTGCTATTGCATATATTCGGCGCCCGCGATTCCCGCGAGCGCCATATTCTTAGTTGCCTTTTTACTTTCCATTCTTCACTTCCCAGATAACGCCCATGTGCTGGAAACCCTGTTCTGGGATGCAGCCCTTGCACGGACCTTTGTTCTTGCCGGTACTTCCGGAACATCCGCTGCAGGAAGAACAGCTTCCGTTACATTCGAATTTTCCGAGTTCCGTTTTTCTTAACACACCGATCCTTTCAAGATATTCAAGTGTCCTCGTGACATCTTCAGGCGTTGTGTTCATCTCTTCCGCGAGCATCGCGACAGATCTTCCTTCGCCGTTCTTTATCTTTGTAAGGAGCGCCTGCATATCCATAGAGTTACCTCACATTATGAGCAGGCCGATGTGGTATGCGATGAAGGAGATGATGAGAGCTCCGAGCGTGTAATATCCGGTGATGATCGCAGTCCACTTTGCAGAGTGTGTTTCCTGATAGGTAGCCGCAAGAGCTACTACGCAGGGCACGTTAAATGTGATCGCAAACATGAATGCCAGAGCCTGAGGGCCTGAGATGTTTGACAGAAGGAGCTGTGTTGAATTTGCGACGGCAGCGTTGGTTCCGTTGACGGCACCGTAGATCGTTCCCGACTGTGAATAGAGAGCCGTAAGAACGCCGACTGCGCCTTCCTTACCGATGGAAGATGCGATGAACGCCATGAAGAGCTGCCAGTTCATTCCGAATACTTTTGTTACCGGCTCGATCGCATTTCCGACTTTATAAAGGATAGAACTTTCGAAATTGCCTGCGGAATAGCTTAAGATCCAGAAAAGGAGACATACCGGGATGATTACCTTAAGTACCCTGAAGAACATGTCCTTTGTTCTTCCGAGTACGAATCTGAGCATGGCGCCCCACTTCGGTTTGTGATAAGGAGGAAGCTCCATGATGATTCCGTATCTGTCTTCTTTCTTGACGAGCTTTCTTCCGAAGATCTTCGCCGTGATCCAGATGTGAAGGAGCATTACGAGGAGTATTGCAATGATAACAAGTACTGCATAAGCACCGAAGAAGTTTGCTGCGAGCATAGGAATGATCGCCCATGCCGCACCGCAGGGAACAGCCCATGCGAGCGCGATCGTAAGGACTTTCTGATTCCAGTTGTCGATGACACGGCTGCTCGATGCGCCTCCGATCGTGCATCCGAAAGATACGAGGAACGGCATGATGGATTTTCCCTGAAGGCCCATCTTGCTCATCGTGTTATCGAATACATAAGAGATCCTTGCCATGAGTCCGCTTTCTTCGAACATACCGAAAACGAGGTTGATACCGAAAGCGAAACCCAACATCTTTACGATGTTTGCGAGTGACTGGAGAATAACGTCACAGACGATTCCCGTTATGATCGGCGATGCATTTACAGAGTTTAACGCTTCTCTTACAGGTACTGCCAATGCTGTGAACACAGAGCCCAGGAGCATGATCGGTACCGCCGGAATAAACGATAACAAGAGACCGCCTATAACGATAAGTACTACTACCACCTTGCCCCATGTCTTGTTTGTTAATGCCTTGTCGAGCTTGCTCGTCTTTACCGTCTGTGTAACCTTGTTTACTGAATCTGAAAGGAGCTCATCGATCCATGAGAACTTGCACTCACCCGTGAGAAGAGCACCCTTGTCGAACCTTGCAGCGTGACTGTTATATCTTACAAGACTGTCGCCCGTAAGCTTGTTCTCGATCTTCGCCTTTACGACTTTGTCGCCTTCGATCGTCTTTACCGCAAGCCAGGTTGATGAACATCCCTGAATTAGATTTTCAGGTATCTCAGCCTTAAGCTCTTCATATCCTTCAAGCTTGCTGTATTTTTCCTCAAGTGAAGATACATCGAGGATCGTTTTTTTCGATAAAGCTTCATTCAAAGCCGCAAAGAAATTGTCGTACTTCTTTACATCTGTAGCTGACATCAGAACTACCGGGATTCCGAGCTTTGCGCCTATCTTTTTCGCATCGATCGTCTTACCCTGATCCTTTGCCACATCAGCGAGATTAAGGATAAGGAAACACGGTACATTTATGCCTGCGTAATCCGAGAGCATGAAAAGGCTTCGCTCTAGCTGCGAACTGTCTGCGAGGATGCAGACCACGTCCGCTTTTCCGGAAGAAATATAATCTCTTGTAACTATCTCTTCATCTGAGTTTGCCGACAGGGAATATGTTCCGGGAAGATCCATTACTACGTATTCTTCACCGTTATGCGAGAACGATCCCTGCTTTTGTTCTACCGTTTTTCCCGGCCAGTTTCCTACATGCTGCTTCATGCCCGTAAGGCCGTTGAACAGAGTCGATTTACCCGAGTTAGGCTGACCCAGAAGGGCTATTGTTTTCTTTCCGTCCGTCATTAGTTGTCCCTCGTTTCTACTTTGATGTTTCTGCTTTCTTCCTTATTGAGGGCGACCATTGTGTCGCGCATGAAAACGAGCATCGGCCTGTTCTTGTCGTTCTTTAAGACCCTGATGTGACAACCGGGCGTAATGCCAATTGATGTGATCCTGCTCAGATATCTTGCATCGCCGTCAATAGACGCAACGATACCTTCTGTGTTCGGTGTTAGTTCATTAAGACTCTTCAATGTTCCTGACCTCCTTAAAGCCCGTTATCGTATATGTAGAATCTTCATAAGCTTTGATAAAGAACGCTTTGTCTCTCTGTACGACCGAAGAGACTATGACTTCCTTTTTCTGAAGATCCGCTTTAGCCAGCATTCCTTCTGTCTTATTCAAAGTGTTCTCAACATTTCTTACACAAGCAGAGCAGATCATGCCTTCGATGTTAAGAACGTATTGGAAGGGATAATCGGATCTGTTCTTATTTTTGACTTTTGCTTTTGCGGGTATCTTCTCTCTCGTGCCGCAGCATGACTGACCGGAGACGATGCTTCTGACAACTCTCCATACGATCAGCGCAACTATCAAGACGACAATGACGGCATATACCCACTTCATGCTCAAAAAAAGCCCCTCTGCAAAACGGTTAGCCTCTGCTAACCCGATAGTTATACATTGCTAACCGTTTTGTGTCAATACGTCTTTTTTTGACAATTGGGGATAATCTGCCGGTGCACCGTCAGTCCGTCATGCGATCTGCCAATTTTCCGCCATCCGTCTTATCTTTACGAATCCCGCATACTTTCCGTCAAGCTTGAGGAGCTCATCATGCTTACCTTTTTTTGCTTTAAGACGATCAGTTATTTGAAAGAATGATATTGTTCAGGACTCCTTCGAGATATTCCTGTCTGCCTGATACGGGTGCTTTGGGCGCCTTGAGTTCAGAAGCCTTTGCGGCAAGTTCCTCGAGTGTTGCGCTGCCGCTCCTTACCTTCTTTCCGAGTTCTGATTCAAATGAGGAATAACGCTCTTTGATGTTTTCTTCGAGTCTTCCGTCTTCGATCATCTGAGCAGCCTTGAGCAGTCCGTATGCAAATGAATCCATACCAAGGATAAATGCATGGAACATATCCTCATATGTGTTGCTCGGTCTTCTGTTCTTTGAATCGAAGTTGATGCCGACAGGAAGACCGCCGTTCTTAAGGATCTCATACATTGCAAGAGTTGTATCGTAAACATTGCTCGGGAAACAATCCGTATCCCAGCCGAGCATGATGTCACCCTGATTTGCGTCAATGGAACCCAGCATATCGTTGATACGGCTGATCCTCAGCTCGTGCTGGAATGTATGTCCTGCGAGTGTGGCATGGTTGGCTTCGATGTTCATCTTGAAATCCTTATCAAGACCATACTGACGCAGGAATCCGATCGCAGTTGCAGCATCGTAGTCATACTGATGCTTCATCGGTTCCTTCGGTTTGGGTTCGATCAGGAATGTTCCGTTAAATCCGATGCTCCTTCCATAGTCTCGTGCCATCTTCATGAGATTTGCTATGTTTTCCTGCTCGAACTTCACCTGTGTGTTAAGCAATGTCTCATAGCCTTCTCTTCCGCCCCAGAATACATATCCGCGGCCGCCGAGCTTAACAGTCAGTTCGATGGCTTTCTTGACC
>JAIKZM010000040.1 GCA_024682215.1 Saccharofermentans sp.
ACTGAAAACTTGCTTTTTGCTCCTTTGGCGATTTCGGGGAAGGAGATCTCATAACCTCTTTCTTTCAGCCTGTTTGCGAGCTTGGCGCTTCTTAGATAGAAGGTTAGTCCTTCATACATCTCAACAAGGAATGTGCTGTCATATCCGGCGTATTTTGAGAGTGTTCTCTTCACCTCTGAAAAGTGGGATTTGAGGTGCTTTTCCATCTTTGGGGCCATTGCTGACAGAAGAGCATCATCGTATCTCACCCTGTGTGTCGGCGTAGAGAGTTTTGTTGCTGCCGCAACATCCATTATCGTGTATTTCGATCTAAGACCATAAGGAACGAATTCGATCGTTGAGACTCTCTCGATATCAAAATCAGGAGTGAAATTAACACCGATCACGGCTGCTCTGACATTTGCGAGATCTTCGTGCATCAACCGGATGTCACTCTTTGCCTCAGCGAATTTATCATCGTATATAGCAGTTTCAAGAGAATCCCTGAGTTCTGTCAGGCCTTCGGAAGTTATGCTGCTGTTTTTGAGCTCGCTGTAAAGGTTCTCGATAACATCAACGTAGACCATGAGTTCGCGCAAAGTCTGCACGAGCGTGTAAAGGGAAGTATCTCTGCTGTTGGAAGCTTTGCGCACGCCGCCGAAAAGCTTCAGTGTCTTTATCTGCGCAAGGATATCACTCATGGACGCGCAGAGTTCGTTGTTTTCGATGAGATCTTTTAATATGTTCTGGCGGAAGATCATGTCGCTTGGATCTGCCGGGATCTGTGAAACGATCTTCTTTATAACTGCGCGCTCATCTGGGTCTCCGCCCATATGATCGGTTAGCTCGCTAAGTGCGATGTCTTTAATCGTATTAGCAGACAGTTCGACAGTCTGCTTTGAAGATCCTTTTGCAAACAGTACATCCATGACTAAGACCATCCTTTCAGATTCAATATACAAACAAGCGGTTTTTGGTTATATAATAATCTTACGAAATATATAAGGATATTATTCTGATTATGGAGAGGAAGAAAGACTTTCTTATAGATCCCGGTGAGATCCGCAAGCTTGTACATAAGAATGCGGAGAGCAGGTTCATGCACACCACATACAGGGAGGAACTCGAGCGCTTCTTCCTGCTGGCAAAGGGCGATAAAAGGGCGGTCGAGCTTTCGGACTATGTACTTGATGCGGATCTGCAGGGAAAACTCTCGGAAGACCCGCTTAGGAACATGAGATATCTGTTTATAGTAAATACCGGACTTGCTACGAGATTTGCCATTGAAGCAGGAGCTCCACAGGAGGTAGTCTATTCATCGAGCGACATCTATATAAGAAAAGCGGATGTGGCAAAGAGTATCGAAGAGATAGTTAAACTCAATCACGATTACTGGGTGTATCTGGTCGGACTTGTCCGGGATTCCCGCAAAACACAGCAATATTCAAAGCCTGTCGTTCAGTGCATAGATTACATAACATCGCACTTTAATACAAAAGTATCACTGGAGGAACTTGCCGGGATTACAGGTCTTTCACCCAATTATCTTGTATCGCTTTTCAAGGGGGAGACTGGAAAGACTGTCGGTGAATATCTTACTGAATTCAGGATCGATTCGGCATGCGCTCTTCTCACGCAGACCGACTACGGTTATCTTCAGATAGCGCTGTCTCTCGGTTTCTGTACGCAAAGCTATTTCACCAAGATCTTCAGAGAGAAGGCAGGCGTTACTCCGAGGACATACAGGCTTAAGCATACAGACAAAGCTTTTACGGAATTAGGATGATCAGTTGCCGATATTTTCACGGTATTGCTTAAAAAGAAAGTGATATAATCTCTCCGGAATAAAAAGACAGGGGATAGAACAATGGAATTTGTTATCAGCCACTTGGTTAAGAGCTACGGCTCCAAGCAGGTCCTAAAGGATTGCGATTTTGTGTTTGAAGAGGGCAGGATCTACGGCCTTCTCGGACGTAACGGTTCAGGTAAGACGACGTTTTTCAACTGTATAAACAGCGATATTGATATCAACTCAGGAGAGTTCTATTTCCGTGAGGGAAAGGACGCAGCCGGAAAGATCGCTTTACAGCCAGAAGACATCGGTTATGTCGTATCCACGCCCACAGTTCCCGAGTTCATGACGGGACGTGAGTTCTTGAAATTCTTCATCGAGGTTCATGAGGAGATCACACCCGATAAGACCATCGATGAATACTTCGATTACATGATGATCCCTGAAGATGACCGTGACCGCATCCTCAAGGACTATTCCCACGGTACGAAGAACAAGATGCAGATGCTGGTCAACATCATCGCCAAGCCGAAACTCATGCTCTTGGATGAGCCTCTGACATCACTTGACGTTATCGTAGCCGAAGAGATGAAGAACGTGATAAGGAATCAGAAAGAGGGACATATCACGATCTTTTCAACACACCTTCTTGATGTTGCTTTGGATCTTTGCGATGAGATAGTTCTCTTAAACCACGGAAAGCTTGAGCCGATCGATAAGAGCAACCTCGGTGATGCTGATTTCAAGAATAAGATAATTGCCGCTCTGATGGACCAGGAAGATGCTTAATGACTTTTTTACGATTCTGCCAAAGGTTCTTCATTTAAGGAGCATCATCGGATACAACAGTCTGGTTTTTGCCCTTAAGAAGACGCCCGTTATCGGTAAGGTGATACCTGACCGTTTGTATAAGACGACATTTCTTAAGGTCATATATTGGATATCCCATATCATTAAAGAAGTCGGAGCCCTGTTCATCGGCAAGATGTGCGGTATTTCCTGTGTATATCTCGCAGCAGGTCTGATGGCTGCAGCCTATAAGTCTGCCGATCTGATACCGGATATGAGCGAGAACGGCATTTTCGGAATGTTCGCGCTTTTCTTCTTCATCTTGTACGCGCTGATAGGATTGCTGCTCAATACGAAATACTTCAAAAAGACTACGGAGAAGGATTACCTTGTCTTCATGATCCGCATGGATGCAAAGAAGCTTAACAATACGCTTTTTGCTTATGAACTGGGTAAGATCTTTATAGGATACTATCTTGTAGGCCCTGTAGCTGCTGTTTTCGGCTGCCCGTTATGGGCATGGCTGGTAATACCGTTTCTTGCAGTATTCATGAAGCTTTTTGGAGCAGGCTTCCTTTCGTGCAGATATAAGAACCTCAACAAAAAGCATAAGCCGCTTCGGAACAGTTATGCGGGAGACGTGTTTAAGCTGGTGGCGGTCATCCTGCTGATGCCGTTCCTGATGGTGTTATTCATCAACGGATACTATGTTCCGATGCCCGTGATCATTGCTTTGACAGTACTCTTTTTTGTACTCGGTGTATGCGGCTTCTTTGTTCTGAAGAACACTGACGCGACTCTTCACCGCAAAGCGCTTCATGACGGATATGTTGATGAAAAAGCATCAACGGCCGAAGCAAGAAACCAGACCAGGTCTTTTAAGAAGATCAAGGCTGAGGGGAGTTTTAAAAGCGACAAGAAGGGCTTTGAATATCTGAATGCTCTTTTCGTTAAGAGACACAGGAAGATGCTGATCATGAAGCCTGTTGCTTTCACGGTCATTATACTTGCATTGACCGCCTTCGCGATCTATCTGTTCATAGCCTGCTATTACGAGGACAATGGCGCTGATGCATGCCGTAATATGGTAATGAATAATCTGGTCAATCTCTTTACGTTCAGGGGATTCAGCGATCCGCTGGTGGATCTTAAGGAATCTTCTTTCGAGTTTTTCAGATGGTGTGCATCTTTTCAGCTGTTTGCTCTGTCTGTTCCGATTGCTATGGCCGAGAATTCATTTAAGTGTACTCAGGCCATGTATATCAACTGCGACAACAGTCTCATGACATTCAGTTTCTTCAAGAAGAGGGAGATGATAATGAAGCTGTTTGACATCAGGTTTAAGCAGCTGATAAAGATAAACATCCCTCCGGCAATTGTTTCTTCTATAGCCGCAAATCTCGTTCTTTTTGCCACGGGCGGACAGGAATACCCGTTCCAGTATCTGGTCACTTTCATCATCGCCTCAGCATTTGTAGTGATCTATTCGATGAGCTGGCTCGCGCTTTACTATCTGTTCCAGCCGTTTACGACCACGGTTACGGTCAAGAGCGGGGCATATGCCGCTGCAAGGACAGTATTTTCGATCATCATGGCAATAGTCATGTTTATTCCTGCGCATTCGCTTATCGTAATGGGCGTAACGGTGATCTTCGCGTTCCTGTTTGTATTGATCATGAGGAAACTTGTTTACAAGAAGGCAACTAAGACCTGGAGAGTCAAAGCCTAGACTTAATCTTGACAATGTAAAGTTCACTGATATACTCAATCTTGACAGTGTCAAGTTTGAGGTGTGCATGAAAGCGAAAAAGCGGATAATGATATCAGTACTTTGTATTTTGGCAGTTTCACTGCTGCTTTTGGCTGTTTGGGCGATAATGAGTCCGGGGAAGATAAGAACATATAAGGAGCCTGACAGTCTTTCGGAGAAATTCGTGATGGATATAAACGGAGCTCCGAACGGTTTCTTCATCAACAGTAAAGATGTGGATAATCCTGTTCTGCTCCTTGTTTCGAGTGGCCCCGGTACGGACGACTATGTTTTCACTGATAAGTACAGGAATATGCATCTTGAAGATGATTTCACGGTTGTCTACTGGGACTACAGATGGATGGGGATCGCTTATGACGGCAAAGTGAGGAAGGATGAGATCACTCTTACGAACCTGCTCAATGATACACAGGCTGTAACAGGTTATCTCAAAGAACGCTTTCACAAGGATAAGATCTATATTATGGGCTTTTCGGGCGGATCTCATATTGCGCTCCGCGAGGCTCAAAGACATCCTGAGAATTACCTCGCTTATATCGGCATGGCTCAGTGTGTAACGGATTCTTATGAGAACGACACTTTGATGTATGAATTCATGAAGAAGGTTTTTACAGATCGCGGAGATAAGAAAAATCTTTCAAAACTTGAGTCATCTGTCGATCATAAAGAAAACGGTAAAGTTAAATGCAGGGACTGGTATTCATATGTAATGCTCCTTCATACCGCAGGCGGAGGAACGATCAGGGACAAAGACGAATTTCAGGGGATCGCGTGGCCGATCATTACCGCCGGGTGCTATACATTAAAAGAGAAGATAAATTATGTTGTTGCCATGAAGATGTACAGGACTACTCCGCTTGCTTCCGAATTGGACGGTTTCGATTACAGGCAGAGCATAACGGAGCTGAAGGTCCCTGTATATTTCATCAGCGGTGAATACGATTACAACTGTCCCTGGGAACTCGTAAAGGAATACAATGAAAAGATAAGCGCGCCGGCAAAAGGATTCTATAAGATACCCGGTGCCGCGCACAGCCCTCTGTGGGAGAATCCTGAAGAGACATGCAGGATCTTAAGAGACATAAAGGAGAATACTCAAAATGGCTGACCAATACCATCACGGCAATCTGAGGCAGGCGCTGATAGACGCCGGAATAAAGATAATCAATGAGAGTGGTGAAGATGCGCTGTCTCTGCGCAAAGCCGCTGCTGCCTGCGATGTTTCTCACGCCGCTCCTTATGCTCATTTCAAGGATAAGGAAGATCTGCTTGATGCGATAAAGAACAGCGTTACCGATAAGTTTACCGGGGAACTTGAGGCTGCGGTAAAAGATGCGGGAAGTGCCGACGAGGCTCTGATCGCAATGGGAAGAGCGTACATCTCGTTCTTTTCTCACAATCCGGATTACTATTTGTTTTTGTTTGGCAAACAGAATATCTCCGCTCATCTTCAGATGAATAAGGAAAACAAAGACGATTATCCGCCGTTCCTTCTTCTTCGTAAATACTACAAGAAACATCTTAAGGAGAATGGAATAAAGATCTCCGCTGAAGAGCAGGAAATAGAGCTTATCAAGACCTGGTCTATCGTACACGGCATGGCATCCATCGCCTGCATGAAGGGTGTTAAGACATCTTTTGACTGGGATGATCCGGACGCACGGCTGATCACTTGATCAGTACTATTAATGTCTCGCATTAATACAGCGAGTAAATTAATATATAAACAGATAACGCATATTCTTTTGCAGAGAAAGGAGAACGTATCATGGCTTATGAGATAACAAGAAGATGCAACGGATGCGGCAAGTGTGAGTTTGTCTGTTCCATGGATGCGATAAGGCGCAGCTGGGGTTCATATACGATCGATCCTGATCTGTGTGATTCATGCGGAGCCTGTGCTCCTGTTTGTCCGAGGAAGGCGATCGATCCGGACTGAGTTTTTACCTATTATCACTTGTTGAGCCGTCTCGGGTAATGAGGCGGCTCTTGTTTTTCATAGATAATCGACACCGTGATTTCTGACTGTAGATTAACCGACATAAGCAACAGTTATTGTTCATTGTGTTCACCATCTGCGAATGATTAAATCAGGGCGTCAAACAAAACAACAACAAAAACTCAACAAGGAAGGTAAATGACATGAACAAAAAAGTAATGGTTCTTTTCGCAAGTGCGGTACTTACCGCTTCCATAGCAGCCACCGGTTGCGGAAACAAAGTAAACATGCTGCCGGCAGTTAAACAGCCTGCTGCAGCCGTACAGGAAACAACCGGTGAAAATGATGAAGGATACGAAGAGGTTTCTTTTGAGAATCTTGAGTATGCTACAGAGGAAAAGCAGGCTGATAACGTCTTTAAGGCTTTGGTAGGAAAATTCCCGAGCAAGACATCTGAAACACCTGCAGCAAAGGTAGTTAACAAGACCACTTCAAAGAAGACAAACAAGTCAACTAAGACAACAAAGAAGACCACAAAGCAGGCTGCTTCAAAGACTTCTAAGAAGAATGCACCTATCTGGAAGACTTGCGTGCCTTTGGCACTCATCCCTGCATCAACTGATCTTTCAAACGACAGCAACAAGCCCGGTCCCTGGGCAGTAGGTGATCCTGCTGTAAATAATCCTTCATCAAAGAAGCATGAAACAAAGAAGGATTCCGGTTCTAAGAACGATAAGGGTTCCAAGAAGGAACAGGGAACAAAGAAGCATACTTCCAAGAAGACTCCTTCTGCAAAGAAGCATACAGTAAAGAAGAGCTATAAGATCAATCAGGATGTAAAGAAGAAGATCGAGAAGATCAAGAAGGCAGCTGCAAAGAAGGTTGCTCAGAAAAAGGCTGAACAGGCAAGGAAGGATTTCCTTAAGAAGGTAAGCCAGGCTAAGAAGAACGCTCAGAAGAAGGCAGCACAGAAGAAGGCAGAGCAGGCTAAGAAGGCCGCTCAGAAGATGGCAAAGAAAGCTGCCCAGAAGAAGGCTGCTCAGATCAGGAAGAACATGAAGAAGATGGCTAAGGCTATGAATAAGTCTCACAGCAACAAGTCACACAAGATAACTAAGATAGTTGTTTTCCACTGATAATCCAGAACCGGAATAACATACTTCCATATGAAACAGCCCGCAGGAATATCCTGCGGGTTGTTCGTTAGGAAAGTATTAGGGAGATGATTTACAGAGTTTGGAAACAGCTCAGTTCCATGACCCATATGAAAATTGGATAGGCCAGTGTGAGGATGATCCAGATGATGTTTCTGATCTTTGTCTTTATGCCGGCTCTGCTTTTTGAAGTCCTGTAGGCAAGAAGGCCTGAAATGTTGACAGAAGCGACTGCGAGCGCGCCGGCAAGAAGGCAGGATACCATTACGAATGTCGGATTGCATAAGTTGATAACAAAGAAGAACAAGAAAAGGATGATCCCGGATACACCGTAGATGATCTGCTGTGCAAATATCAGCCTGTCCTCTTCACTGTATGCCTTCATGGTACTGCGGTGCTTTCTGACAAGCATAGCGATCAGCTTTATCAAAACTACAATAAAACATATAAGACCGAACAGAATGAAAGCGTAGCAAGCTATCGTGGGCAGCGCCCCTGTTTTGCTCCTGAAACAATCGGCATAGCCTGTCTCGTAGATACCGTCTTTTATGTAGGCAAAACTTTCAGAACCGTTGTCTTTGACGATGTACTGGTTTTCGCCGACAGGTACGATCTCGATGCCGTCATTGAAAGTATATCCTAACAGTTTTACCGAATAAGTACCGTTGCTGTTTCTTGAAAGAGGACAAATACCTGTTAGATACTGGAATGCTCTGCCGGCACCGCAGACTATAGTACGCTTGCAGTAATACATTCCGCTTAAGTCAGGAACGGTGCCGCTGTATCCTTTAAAACCTTCACGGTCTGTAATGGAACCGTAGATAAGGCAGGGGATGCCGTTGCAGAATGCCGTCTCTCCGGCTTCATTGGTAAGTACAGCTATGCCGAGTCCGCTGACGGGATCAAATTCAAGGTTTGCGGTGCAGTATGTGTTTCCGCCGTGGCCGACAGTTTCGACTTTGTGCTGCATAGTCCATAAACCGTGGCAGTTCTTGGCAACTTCGGTGTCACCGAAAAACGACGTTGCCTTGAACATTTCACTGCGTGTGCTTTTGTCTTTGAACAGTGGCGAATCTTCATTTACAAGTGCCTGACCGAGTTTTGAGATATCCTCGAGTGTTCCGATAACTGCACCTGCAGGGAAGAGCTGGACGTATGTTCTTCCTTCGCCGTAAGATTCGCTGCTGTTTAATGTGACCGAATAACACTTGAGCTCGTGACGCTTTTCCGCGACCCAGTCATTGTCTTTCTGAAGCGGATCGGCGGAAGTGTGCTTCATGCTGAGAGGAATGAATATGTTATCGTTTACATAAGAAACATAATCCTTTCCGCTCGTTCTCTCCACGATGTAAGCCGCAAGCGCGGTGGACCAGTTTGAGTATGCGGTGCATTCACCTACGTGAAACGCCTGGTAGCATTCGCATTTCTTTACCGCTTCTTCAAGCGATGAGAATAATTCATAAGGTCCTGCTTCCTGATTCTCGTAAAAGCTGTCCTGGAAACCTGCTCTGTGGCTCATGAGATCGAGCATTGTGATCTTTTCTTCAGGATACTGAAGCTTTTTGAGGAACTTTTCGGGAAGATATGTGCGGATATCTTCATTAAGATCTATATTACCTCTTTCATACTGCTGCATGACTGATATCCATACGAGTATCTTTGAAGTGCTTCCCCAGTCGAATACAGTCTGATCGTCAGCCTTTATCCTGTTCTCGATGTCAGACCATCCGTAGTACTTGTTGCATATTGTGCCGTTTTTGTCGAAAACGCTTACTTCACAGGCTGCAAGCCCCTTTTCGCGCTCGGAAATATAACTGTCTATGCTTTTTCCGATCTCGGAATAGGCTATGCCTGATGGCGTTTTCTTTTGTTCGTTTTCTGACGCGAATACATTTAATGGCAATGCGGCAAATGCCAGCATCACCGTAAGTATGAGTGCAAATAATTTTCTCATCTCAATAAACCTCCTCCGTTTTGAGCTCAATGCAATGTTAAACGCGGAGCATTACATCAGTGATCGGTTAACATTAACCGAACATTAAATATATTGATTTGAGGTGTATAATAGTAAAATTAAATTTACACTGCTGAGCAGCGGTGTTTGAGGGAGGTTTATATGAAGCGCCTTAGAGCACTGTCAGCCATCTTGGCTGCCGTAATGTGCATGACCATGGTGGCAACACCGGCCATGGCAGAGGAAACAGAAATTCCTTCAGAAACTGCAAAGACTGAAGAGACTGAAAAGACGGAACCGGAGGAAACAAAGAAACCGGCTCCCAAGGAAGAAAAGAAAGAGACAGCACCGGAGCAGACGGAGGCTGAGGAGACCGAGGCTACTGAGCCTGCAAAGGAAACAGAACCTGCAGAAAAAGAAGAACCAGCTGAGACTGAACAGCAGGAAGGCGAAGTTGCTGAATCTAAAGAGCCGCAGGCTCCTGAAGAAAAGGTTCCCGAAGATACCGCAAAGCAGGATGCCCTTGATGCAAATTCAGGCAGATTCGGTGACAACAAAGAGTTTGCCTGGTCTTTCAATACCAAGACCGGTTATCTGAAGATCACCGGAACGGGAAGCATGCCGAGTTTTCAGGACCCTGATATTATTGGCGATAACCGTCCCTGGAAGGGTGTATTGTCAAAGATCAAGACCGTAGAGATCTCTGAGGGAGTGGAAACTATTTCCAACTTTGCTTTCCAAAACTGCAAATATATGACTTCGGTCAAGCTCCCGAATACGCTTGATTCTATCGGCGTGAGAGCGTTTTTGTACTGCAGGAGCATTAAGAGCATCAAGCTCCCTGACAGTGTGACATGGATAAGAGATGAAGCTTTCGCATGCTGCGATAAACTGGAAACTATCAACATCCCTTCCGGTGTTACGGAGATCAGACGTGAAGCTTTTTGGGGATGCAGCAGCATTAAGAACATTGATCTTCCTGATGGCCTTACCAAGATCAATCCCGGAACTTTTGTAGGATGTACGTCTCTTAAAGGGATCAAGATCCCTGACAGCGTTACTGAGATCGGGGAGTCGGCATTCCACGGATGCTTCAGCTTTACGGAAGTTGTTATTCCCGATAAAGTGACCACTATCGGTGACGATGCTTTTGGCGACTGCCATAATATGGTCAGAATAACGATCCCTTCCAGCGTCAAGGCCATCGGTGACAAAGCATTCCAGCAATGCACGGCACTTACTGAAGTGTACTATTCCGGTACAAAGACTGATTTTTACAAAATCAATATCAGCAATGACGAAAATGACCTGTTAAAAGGTGCAGATCTTCTCATTGCCGGTAATTACCATAAGATAACCATTGGGACTTCAGATCACGGAAAGGTTATTCCTTCACAGAAAAACGCCAGCTTCGGCAGAGAGATCACTGTCAATGTTGACCGCGAATTCCGCTTTGCCATTGACACCATTAAAGTAAACGGCAGTGAGATAACCGGAAACAAGTTCTTTATGCCTGATGAGGATGTAACCATCGATGTTACTTACAAGGAGATCATTCCTTCAGCAAACACGCTTGCTGCAAAAGGCGGAAAGACCGCAAAGGTCAAGTACAAGAAGCTCAAAAAGAAGGCTCAGAATGTCGCACGTTCCAAGATCATCACGATCAGCACACCCGAGGGCAAGGTTACATATAAGCTCTTGAGCGTAAACAAGAAGAAAAAGTACTTCAAGATCAATGCTGCAAACGGTGTCGTAACCGTCAAGAAAAAGCTCAAGAAGGGTACATATACACTTAAGGTCAGAGTTACTGCTGCGGGAAATGAAAACTATAATGCAGCATCCAAGACAGTTTCATTTAAGATCAAAGTTAAATAATCAGGAGGATAATTATGTTTTATGTTATTTTCGGAGGAATCCTGGTCTTTGCCGGTTTTTATCTCATCATCAAGTGCCTGGTCAGCCGTAAGAAAGGCGTTCATCTGGATGCGGCTCTTGCAGGTTTCCAGGATGAGAAGGGCGCAACATATCCGGTATTCACATTCAGATATGAAGGTGAGGAGCTCACACTCCCCGGCGGCGTACCCGCTAATCCTTCTAAGTTCAAGCATCAGGTAGGCGACAATGTAAGGATCATCTTTAATCCGTCGAACAGGAAGTTCGTTGACATAGAGGGTTCGGCTACAGAATATATTTACGGTATCGCTGCCATAGTCTGTGGTGCGATCCTGGCACTCGCTTCGCTTAAGAAGATGGGCGTGTTCTGATATCTGATATTTAAGCAAGCAAAAAGAGCGTCACGGTTGTGGCGCTCTTTTAATTTGAAACAGCTTATATCATTCGTTCCTGAAGTTCCTGATGGCTTTTCTCTTCTCACATTCAGGACACGTGGACATGGGCGTCAGTGCCAGAACGGATTCCTTTTTGTATCCGCACTTGGAACAGATGAAAACATATTTTGAAAATACGCTTCCCATTGAAGTACTGAGGATCCAGGTGCCGTTCGAGTCATCATCAGCCTTAGGAATATCGGGCTTGGTATCGTGTTCTGCTTCTGCCACGAAGGAAACAGGCGTATGTGCTGTTACCGGAACATGGATCGAATCTTCATCAAACCATGTCTTGGGCTTGGGTTCACCGAAAACACACTTGTTTTTGTAAAACGGACAGCCGTAGCATTCGTCCATGTTTACGCAAAGTCTGTAAACGCCTTTTAACAGCTGATCTAACTGCTGACTATTGTTCTCCATACTTCTGCTCTCCTTGTCCGCGGCTTGGTTGAACGTCTAACCCTCAAAGGAATTTGTTATATTATAGCACGGTATTCCGCAAAGATTCAGATGTATGTTCCAAGATAAGCGAAATCAGACGGTTCCGCATCGAGCTGGCACAAAAGCTTGACTACTTCATCGGAATATGCCGAAGCTTCGAAATCAAGGTAGAACATGAATTCGAAATCTGATCCTGCGATCGGGCGCGATTCTATTTTCGTGAGATTCAGACCGAGAGATGAGAACTTTGCAAGTGTGTCTGCAAGTGCACCCGGCTTATGTCCGAGGGTCATCATGATCGATGTCTTTGAAGCACCGGGATAGATGCGCAGGTCTTTTGTGATGCAGATGAACCTGGTGTAATTGTGATCGGTGTTCATTATGTTGCAGGGAATGGACGAAAGGCCGTAGAGCTGACGGCAGTCGGCAGAAGAGATGGCTGCAACGTCGTTTCTTTCGGAATCGGCGACCATGCGTGCGGCTACGGCCGTGTTTTCTACGACATTGATCCTGATCTGAGGATTATCCTTTAAGAAGTGGCTGCACTGGCCGATAGCCTGGCTGTGGGAGAAGATCTCCTTAATGCCTGAAAGCTCCGTTCCGGGCTTAACCAGAAGCTGATGATTGATCTTGAGCTTGTAGTCGCGGGCGATGTGAAATCTGTGGCCTGCCATGAGGTCATAGACCTGTGTTACAGAACCGTATGAACTGTTTTCGATCGGGAGCATGCCGTATTCGCAAAGTCCGCTTTCGACTGCCTGGAATACACCTTCGAATGTCTTGAAATACATGATGTTTGCGTTGGCGAAGATCTTGTCTGTTGCGATCTGGGAATATGCTCCTTCGATGCCCTGGCAAGCAATTGTTCCTGATGAAGGGAAGATCTTGGGCGTTTTCTCGATGGCTTCCCTGATGCGGTCAGCGAGCTCTGTCTTTGTTCCGTACATAGTGTATTTGTAGGAGTGACTCATGTCGAAAAGCGCCTGGAAGAGAACGCGTTCGTAACCGCTGATGTCTTTATAGTCGCGCTCGAGATCATTCATGAATCCTCTTTCGTAGCGTCTGCATTTCTGGGCTATCTCGGAGGCGGGGATACCTTCGTCTGCCTGCCGGCTTGCGTCTAGGCGTTCTTCAACGAGTTTGGCGATCTCGTGATCGATCTCTTCGATCCTTCTGCTTGATTCCTTCTGTGTCATGTTCATTCTCCTTTGCTGATAAAACAAAAACCCCGCAGCTTGTTTCACTGCGGGGCTAAAGTCCTATTTTGGTTTTATCTCTGTTTACAGGCAGTGAAAACTATTCGCTCTTCGTGAGGGCAAAAAATGAAAAGATAAAGCTTGTAAACCAAAAATTTCTCATGAGCGGATTTTACTACTTGTTTTTGAGTTAGTAAACAACAACTTTGCCATATTTTTACATTGTGCCTCACTGACCGTTATGTTACGCTTCCGAGACACTTTCGGGGCAAAGGCTGAATGAACATGCTTAGAATGTATACTCAATACATGATTTTTATAAAAGAAGAAACATATAGGCGCATTAATATGATCCGGGGTGCTGTTGTCCTTTTGGCTGCGGCCGGTCTGTCAACGGCTTTTTTCTCCGGCTGTTCACCGGCGGTACAGGCGAAAGAGCCGCAAGGGACTTCCGTTATTGCTTCTTCTGCAGAAGATAAGGACAATTACGAGAAGGCTGATTACACGCTTTCACAAGTTGAGGGCAACGTAAGCAGATTTGAGCTCGGAATGATAGATGACAGAACGAGTCCGCAATATGTCATTTCCGGAAAGTATGCGTATTTCCTGTCAGCAGTTGGCGATAACTATGAGCTTAAGCGCATAAACATTGATGCCCCTTCGTCATCCGGTGTTGCCAGGTTCGAATTTGCCGATCACTATTGCTGTCTTTACTCCTATGCTTTCAGGTATGAGGGAAAGACAGAAGTAACCTTCATGGATCTTGATCTCAACGAGATATGTAAGATCCCGAAAACAGAGTACTTTGAGGATATAATCCCATATAAGGATTCGTATATCATAATATGCGGAGACGATATTCAGCTGGTGAGGAACGGAAGCCTTGAGCCTTTCAGAAAACTCAAACAGAGCAATTTCTCACTCTTGACGAGTGAGGTCACTGAAGAGAACACATGGCTTCTTTTTACTGATAACAATGATTCCGGTGCCTTCACGTACTATATCTACAATGTTAACGAGGATAAGTACGAAACGGTTACGGACATGGGTTTCAACTACTATTCCGACGGCTTTTACGATATTAACGGAAGAAGGGTCATGTACAGAAAACTGTCTGATCCAAAGAATCAGGAATTTGAAGCAAAGTATACCGGAGCACCGTTCAATACTTATTTTGACGGTCAGCGGGTTTATCTTGCGGATCCGAGTGACATGACGCTGAAATACTATGATCCGGTAAAAAATACGATCTGTGATCTTACTGATTATGAATTCGGAAAATACAGCATACGCATTCTTGGCCTCAATGGAAGCCGCCTGATCCTGGCTTTCCGTGACGAACTTTACGTTGTCGATGTGTCTGGCAGGGAAGAGATACCTCTTGAGGAATACGTAATTATCCTTCACGGTAAGGTCGTAGATATTGAGAATGAGATCAGGGATCAGTACTCGATCAACATCCTGACAGGAAAAGCGGCAGTTCAGCATCTGTTAGGCAACATCAAGGCCGATGCCGTGGAAGATGATTTCAGGATCTATTATTCGATCAAGCAGATCTACAGGTACATTAAACGTTTCGGCAAAGATTTCTTTAAGGAATTCCGTTACGGAACATCCCAGGGCTTATACGTGCTGATGACCGGCATAACGGAGGTTACGAATGACGGTGCGGCAATAGATGCCGGCGGCGTGGCTTTCAGAAGTGAAGACAGATTCTACATTATCCTGAACATTAATACCGATTACACGGGCAGGAACTTCTGCCACGAACTGATGCATTCAATGGAACAGAATACGGACGGGGTGTCATTGTTTCCGGAATGGAAAAAATACAATCCCAAAGGTTTCAAGTATGCCGGAAGCTATGCGGTTGCCGCTGATTCCAAATATTCCATAGAAGGTCCCGACGGTTATGATGTCTACTTTTACGATGTCTATTCAAAGACAAATGAACTGGAGGACCGCGCGAGGATATTCGAAAATATCGTAGCCGTCGAAAAGGATGAAAGCAGGGTAAATGAATTGCCTAAACTGAAGGCGAAAGCCTTATACATCAGGGAACGTTTATACAAACTGTATCCGTCACTTAAGGATACGGACATTTTCAAGAATCTGGACGGGTGAATATGCTTAAAGAACGGAAACAACTGATCGTTAAACTGGTAAAGGTGTGGTGCCTCAAACTGGCAGTGACATCTCTGATCTCTGCTGCCGGAGGATGTTCGCAGATACCTGCGGATACTGTTCCTTCGGACAATAAACCGGTCATAACGTCATATACCGCACCTTCCGCTTCCGAGACGGAAACCCCCAATGACATTCCGATCGTCATATGGCAGTATCAGGACCTGTCAGTTTCGTTCAACCGCTTTTCCGAAAATGTCGGTTATTTAAACCTCGGAATGTCGAGTAAAGATTCACCGTCCTATGTCATCAACGGGCATTACATGTACTGCCTTTCAGGAAGCAACGGAAGCTACGAACTGCGCAGGGTCGATCTTGACCAGATCGACAAGTCCGCGATCGCAAAACTCCAGGTGAACGGCGGTACTGTCGCACTCCTTGATTTCGCACTGCGCATCAACACACACGGTGAAACGATCTACTATGATTTTGATTTTCACGAGATCTGCAGGGCGCGTGACCTTGGCGAGGAACAGAGCCTGGTCCCGTACAAGGACGGCTTTATCCTGAAGGACGGAGCAAATCTTAAGATACTCCATCTTGATGAGGAAACTCCGTACAGGACTCTTGATTCAGCCAGCTACGAGATAACCGGTTATCATTCGACCGGTGACAATACCTATCTGATAATGAAAGACAGGAACACCCCTGAGATCAAGGCCCGCACCATTTATGACATCAACAGGAAAGTGTATTGGAGAAGGCTTCCCGAGAATGTCTCCGTTTCTGACATCGGTTTTGCCGGCTGCGTTTCAGGAAGATACGTTGTCGGAAATTTCGCGAAGATGAAGCTCGTAAGATATCAGAGCAAGAATCCGGGCATACTCAGCAGTACGCTTTTTGACGGCAGCAGGATGTATTTCTTTGACGAGACTGACCGCAAGATCAAGTATTACAGGCCTTCTGCTCAGCAGATCTGCGTTATGTCGGAGGCTGAGTTCCTGCAGGGCGCTTCATTAAAGGGCCTTTACGGCGGATATGTATATGCACAGTACGGTACGACGATGTATTTTATCGATCCCTCAGGCCAGAAAGTTATTAACGGTGACGCGTACATCAAGAAGGTAAAGACACAGTCCGCCGCGTTGAGAAAGAATCTCGAATTCCATTACAGGATAAAGATCCTCAACGGAGCAGGCGCCACGAAGCTCGCCTCAAAGAATGCCGTGCTTTCACCGATAACAGCCGATCTTGAAGTCACAAGCGCGATGAACAGGCTTTCGGCCGTTCTGAAGAAAGTCAACTACAGGTTCTTTGAAGTCTTCAAACAGAATAAGAAGGAAGGCATAAACATCATACTTTCCGGAAACATAGATGTGATCGACGGAAAATCCGGCGTTCCGGGCTATTCATTCACGGGACAGGATGCTTATTACATTGTGCTTGACGTAAGGTCAGGTGATATTGAAAACGCGTTCTGCCGCGAACTCATGCATACGATCGAGAACAGGATGGTCAACGCCGATCAGGTGTTCAAGGACTGGAACTCCTTTAATCCTGAAGACTTCTCATACTCGGAACTCACTGCAGGTTCTGCTGAGGCTCCTTATGTACCTGAGACTGCAGAAGATACGAACTACGTCTATTTCACTGATTCTTACGCATGCGCCAGCCCTTATGAAGACCGCGCGAGGATCTTCGCCGCGATCTTCATGCCCGAAAAGTTCGGAAGGGATATAAGCAGCTATCCTCATCTTGCAGACAAGGCAGCGGCAATAAAGCATGTCCTTCTGACTTACTACCCGGCATTGTCGGATTCGGAGGTCTTGAACAGTATCAGATGAACATGCCGAAGATAATCGCCCTCGACCTTGACGGGACACTTTTGGATTCAAGGAAAAACTTCCCGGCGGAGTTTCCGGACTTCGTCAGATCGCATCCGGAAACGGCTTTCGTTCTTGCAAGCGGAAGGCAGATATACGCGCTTATGGATCAGTTTTCAGAGATAAAGGATCTGCTCTGGTACATAGCCGAAAACGGCGCATGTGTATATCACGCAGGCGAATTCCTTCGCGTTGATTCCATGAAGCCTGAGGATTCGCTGAAGGTCCTTGGAGAATTTGAAGGCAACCCGGCATGTGAACCTTTGGTGTGCGGCCTTGACAGCGCATATGTCAGGGACTGCGGCGGACAGGCAAAAGAGGAGTCCACCAAATACTATACGCATATAGAGTATAACGATGACCTGGTTTCATGTGCTCTGAAGGACCGGATCCTTAAGATCGCGATCTTTGTGAACGATTTTAAGGCTGAGGAGGTTTATTCGTCCTTGCCTGCGCGAAATGACGGCCTGCTGACGCTCCTGTCGGGCGACAGCTGGATAGACATAGCGAATGCCTCTGTGGGCAAGGGGGAGGCTCTGAGGGCAATTCAGGGCGTTTTAGGAGTATCTGCAGAAGAGACTGCGGCTTTCGGTGATTATCTCAACGACATGAGCCTTTTCGAGGCTGCTGCGGAATCTTATGCGATGGCCAATGCGCATCCTGAACTTAAAGATGCGGCTAAACACATAACACGATATACTAATGATGAAAATGGAGTAATGGAAGCTCTAAAGGAGATGGAAAATGAGAATGTTTAAGAAGATACTGTCTGTTGTACTTTCAGCCGTTGTCCTTGGAGGAATGGCTGCTTGTTCAAATAAACCGGTTTCGGAATCATCAGGCGTCTCACTTTCGGCAGCCACGGAACAGTCGCTGATCACGACTCCGAGAGAAACTACCGAACCTTCGGACACCGAGAAGGAAAGCAAATGGGGTAAGGCAGTCGTCGTATATTTCTCATGCACCGGAAACACCAAGGAAGTTGCGCTCAAGATCGCTTCCGAAGTAGGAGGCAGCACTTATGAGATCGTTCCCGTAAAGCAGTACACTCAGGATGATCTGAGCAGCACAAATAAAAGAGCGCGCGCATACAGGGAACAGAGCGATAAAAATGCCAGACCCGAGATCTACGGAACACCGGTCGATCTAAGCTCATATGACACTGTCTTCATCGGTTATCCCGTCTGGTTTTCCCAGGCTCCGAGGATCCTCTATACTTTCGTTGAAAACCATTCTTTTGAAGGAAAGACCGTTGTGCCGTTCTGCACGTCGGAAAACAGCGGCATAGGGACGACTGCAACAGATCTCGCAGAGCTTGCAGAAAACAAGGGAAAATGGCTCACCGGCACGCGTTTTGCCGCATCGGTAAAGAGCACCGACATCGAGCAGTGGCTTAATGCACTCGAGAGCAGACTTGCCTGATCAGATCAGGCCGGAGATATCGTCGTAACCGGGTTTGACCTTCTTTACACCGAATCCCTCGGATATCTTGACTTTAACCTCACCGTATCTTGTCATTGCCGTCTCTTCACGGCGGTCAAGGACAAAACGGTCTTTAAGGCAGTAGCGTATGCCGATGGTTGTCGTATTCTCGAAGATCAGCTTTGCAAATCTTTCTTTTTCATCAGGCCTGCAGAGGCAGGTTATGAGGATGCCGGGACGGTTCTTTTTCATGCCGACGGGTGTGGTGAACACATCGAGAGCACCTTCTTTCATGAGCAGTTCGGTTGCATAGCCCGTTTCTTCGCCGGTCATGTCATCTACGTTGCAGCAGAGTTCGCAAACCTTGTCATTTTCCTGATCTGCAGCATTGCCGAACATTATCCTGACACAGTTGGCTCTTTCAAAATCCTTCCTGCCCATGCCGTAACCTGTCTTTTCGACTGACATTACCGGCATGCTGCCGAATTCAGTTGCGAAATGCTTGAGCAGAGCCGCTCCTGTGGGGGTACAGAGCTCGCCTATGACTTCGCCGCCGTAAACGGGGATCCCCTTGAGGATATGAGCCGTGGCGGGAGCTGGGACGGGAAGAATGCCGTGAGCGCATTTAACTTCGCCGCATCCGACATGAACAGGGGAGACGACGACTTTATCCGGGGATGTCTTTTCCATGAGCGCGCAGAAACCGACTATGTCGGCAACTGCATCCATCGTTCCGACCTCGTGAAAATGGATCTCTGAGACATCGCGTCCGTGGGCTTTGCTCTCTGCCTCTGCAATGAGCTTATAAACTTCCATGGCGTCTGTTTTTACTTTTTCGGAAACGTTCAGGCTTCCGATTATGTGCTCGATATCGTGAAGAGAGCTGTGATGGTGGTGCTCGTGACCATGCTCATGTTCATGGTCGTGGTCGTGTTCATGATCGTGATGGTGGTGATGCTCATGCATATGCTCGTCTTCGCTCATGCCGTTTACGGAAATATCTGAGTGAGTGCCTGTGATCCCGCACTTTGCCGAGGGGACAAGAGAATACCTTACGCCGGGTATGCCGATCGCATTAAGAGAAGCTTCGCAGCCCTTGACGTCACCTGTGACTTCGGCGAGTGCTGCGGTAAGCATGTCGCCGGCAGCGCCCATGTTGCATTCGATATACATTATCTTCATTCGGTTTTTCCCCCTATGTGATTGATCATGCTGGCCAGATATCCGGCACCGAAGCCGTTGTCGATGTTTACTACGCTGACACCGCTGGCGCAGGAATTGAGCATAGACAGAAGGGCGGTGATACCCTCAAATGATGCGCCGTAACCCACGCTGGTAGGAACAGCTATGACTGGGCAGTCGGCAAGCCCGCCGATTACGCTCGCAAGTGCTCCTTCCATGCCTGCGATGGCGATTATGACCTTCGCGGTCATGATCTCCTCTGAATGTGCCAAAAGCCTGTGAATGCCTGAAACACCTACATCGTAGATGCGTGTAACATTGTTACGCAGCAGTTCTGCGGTTACTGCGGCCTCTTCCGCGACCGGTATGTCGGATGTTCCAGCCGTCGCAACGATTATCTTTCCGTCAGTATCAGGTTCCGGGATCTTTCCGCAGACTCCTATGCGTGCTTCCTTGTAGTAGGTGAGAGGAGTGGCGATCAGTGCAGACTTTTCTTCAGACAGTCTTGTGATTATTACCGTATCCTGACCGGCCTTCAGCAGGCCGTCCGTGATCCCGGATATCTGATCAGGTGTCTTGCCTTCGCCGTAGATCACTTCCGCAGTGCCCTGTCTGAGGGCACGGTGCGTATCCGGTTTGGCATATCCCAGGTCTTCAAAAGGCTTCATCTTGAGGCGCAGTTCGGCTTCTTCCGGCGTTATCTCGCCGGATGCAACCATTTTCAGGACCATTTTGACATCTTCCATCTTATACCTCATGAATCGGTGTTATTTATCTAGGATAACATCATCAAAGCTTATAGCAATACGCCCTGCTTATCCGGCAGGGCGTAAAGAGAATCATTTGCTTAAGTAAACGCGCATTACTTGCGGGCAAGGACTGCATGGACCTTGCCTTCGGGATCTTTAACCATAAGGACTACTACCCAGATGATCAGGCCGAGGGCAACGACAGATAAGCCGAGATATGCGTCATTGACCATATCAGCTGCGGCGGGAGTGAAGAACTCGGCGCCTTCTTCGATGTATTCAACAACTGAATCAACGAGCCACATAAGTGAAGCTCCCCAATACATAAGAGCAAGGGTACCGAGCTTGCGGTCAGCCTTTACGTTATACCATGCAACAGTAGCGATAACAGCTGCAAATGCAGTGATAAGCAAAGTCATGTCACGCCTCCTTTTTCTCGGAAATGACTTCGGATTTGTTCGCCGTGATGCTCTTTTTCGAGATCGATATCGAAATGCAGACCATTGCTACCCAGGCCAGCGTTACAAGAACTGCCATGGCAATACCGTTGGTCGCCATCTCGTGCAGCATCTCGGATGCCTGCTCGGGTGTTGCAGCATTGGTGAGGAACGGGAACCAGGGAGTTACCTCGCCGTGCCATACATGCTCAAATGCAAGAAGAGCACTGCCGCCCCAGAGCATGTTATTGAGCCAGTTCATACGCTTGATGAAAGGACTATCAATGCCTTTTTTGTCAGCAACTGCCTTAATAACTGTTGTAACGATAGCTTCGCCTGTAGGTACGAGAAAACATGCCATATAAAGACCTCCTGATATCCGTTCATGGATATACAAATAATAACTTATTTTACTTCCGATCGATAGGCAAAAGATAATATCATAGTGCTAAAAATATCAATTTTTGGTTAGTTATTTTTCTTTTTACTGTTGATATTTAGAGATTTTAGGGTCAGCCGTATATGATAAACTACACTCGAACACAGAAATTTCTTTAGAAAGGGGAAATCGTTTTGTTTAAAAGAAAGTTTTTGGGAATATTAATGGCTGCAGCTGTAGGTACTGCCGCTGTCAGCGGATGCTCGGGACTGTCTGCCAAGGCGGCTGTGACATCAGCTGCGACAACTTCTGCTTCGCAGTCTGAAACAACTGCTGCCTCTGCTTCTGAAACATCAGGGGATACAAAGCAGTCTGCAGAGACATCTGAAAGCAAGACTGTGGTAAAGATCTCAAAGGATACGGTCAGTAAAAAGAGAACTGAACTCATGAAAGGTGAGTACATTTGCGGCATCGGAACCTCATATCTGGGCGAATCCGAGAACCAGGCCGCAATGGAAGTCGTCCTGGCTGAAATGGGTGTCGATGAGGAACTCCTTAAAGACACTTCACGCTTCATCGATTGCGGAGGAAGTGATCTCTGGCTGCTCTGCATCAGTGATGACGTCGTTTCTTTTAAGATCACGGTAGGTGAGGATGAGGACGGAAAGGAACTCTTCAAGGCTGAGAAAGGCAATATTCCGGACTATATCTTTATCAGATGCTTCGCATCCGGGGAAATGTCATCTTGCACGGTTACTGCGGAAGGCAAGGAGTCCGGTCATTTGGTCTACTATCCGATCATGATCGGTGAGCAGATCCCGATCCCCAACGGCGGAGGTGTCCTGAATCAGAGCGAGGGCTACGAGACATATATCGATGTACCCGGAGATGCCGCAGATGAAAGTGAAAGCGAATCTAAAAAGGAGGATTGAACATGAATTCCGTATATGATTTTCTCAAGCAGGCAGGAACTTATTTTCTGGCAACCGTAGAAGGCGATCAGCCGAGAGTAAGACCTTTCGGTACTGTCAACATCTTTGAAGGAAAACTGTATATCCAGACAGGCAAGGTTAAGGACGTTGCCAAGCAGATCGCAGCTAATCCCAAGGTGGAGATCAGTGCATTTCTTAACGGAAGATGGATCCGCGTTGCCGGTGAACTCGTTGAGGATGACAGGATCGAAGCACAGAAATCCATGCTTGATGCTTATCCTGAGCTTGGCGCCATGTATAAGGCGGGAGACGGAAACACCGTTGTTTACTATTTCAAGGATGCAACAGCTACCATATCTTCATTTACCGCGGCTCCCGAAATAATCAGATTCTGAGCTTCTTGACACGTTTTTCATTTTAGTATATTAACTAAATATTGTTTTATAGGAGGGTTTTGAAATGTTCTGTAATAAATGTGGTTCACAGCTTGCAGATAACGCTACTTTTTGCGGAAACTGCGGTACTCCGGTATCAGCTGCTCCCGCTAAGGAAGCTGCACCTGCAGAGGAAACATCTGTTGCGCCTGTAGAAGCAGCTCCTGCTGAAGCTGTTCCTGCAGCTGAAGCAGTACCTGCTGAGGCAGCTCCTGTTGAGGAAGCACCTGTCGCTGAAGCAGTACCTGTTGAGGCGGTACCTGTTGCTCCTGCTGCTCCCGTTGCGCCCGCAGCTCAGCCTGCAGCACCTGTTGCTCCCGCAACTGCTGCTGCTCCCGCTAAGAAGAATAAGTGGCTTCTGCCTCTCATCATCGGCGGTTCTGCTCTGTTCGTAGTCATCATTGCGGTAGTTATCCTTGTTGTCTTCCTGGTAAACCGCGACATCAAGATGGATCTCAACGAATTTGCAAGCTTTGAGTACACCGGATATGACACGGTAGGCGAGGCAAAGTTTAACTTCGATTACGAAAAGTTCAATGAGAAGTATGAAAAGAAACTCAGATACACCAAGGCAGGCAGGCTCCTGTACGGCGACACTGAGCCTGTTGATGCTTTCCAGAAGATCATCTCCAGCTATGCAAGGAACGGCCGTGTCGTTGAGAGAAATCTCAAGAACGGTGATACTGTTACCTTAACATGGAGAGACAGCCTTATTATGCTCCTCACAGAGAGCTTTAAGGTCGAGATCGAAAGCGACAAGCTTGAAGGAACTGTTCAGGGACTTAATGTTGCAAGCACAGTCGATATCTTCAAGGACGTTGAGCTTGTTTACAGGGGAACTGCTCCTAACGTTTCTGTTTCAGTAGATGCAGGCAGCAACCCTTACGGTCTGCGTTTCCGCGTTGACAAGAGCACAGGCGTTAAGAACGGCGATACCATTACGATCACAACATCCAGAGGATCGAACCTCAATAAGTATCTGCTTGAGAACTTTGGCGTTCTTGCTGAGGCTGATTCCAAGACAGTTACGGTTTCCGGTGTTGCAGCTATGGCCCAGAAGCCTGAAGATATCTCTTCTGACATGATGAGCAAGCTCCAGAAGCAGGCTGACGCAACCAATGATGCACGTCTTGCGAAGGACATCCAGAACAATGATGAAAAACTCGTAAGCTCAGAGTGCATCGGATACTATTTCCTTACTGCCAAGGCAGGCAACAGCAACCAGATGATCTTCGTATACCGCAATGTGGTTCACAACTCACATTCCTACAACAAGAAGACATATTCCAAAGACAACGTATTCTTCTCATTCTGCTACATCGGCAATATCACTGTTCTTCCTGACGGTTCTTCAAGTGTCGATCTCAGTGCTTTCAGAGCATACACAGGCAAGAACGTTACATTTAAGAGCACAACCGGTTACAAGAGCTGGTACTATTACGGATTTGAGGATATGGATTCCCTCAAGAACCAGGCAGTTACACGTAATATCGACAGATATGACTATGTTGAGAAGATCGATCAGTCAAAGGTTGAAGGCGGTTCAACAACCACAGAGCAGCCTGAAGAGACCAAGCCTTCCACAGAGGAGACATCCGGAACTTCAGAGACTTCTGAGACCTCAGCCGCAGATGCAGCCTGAGACCTTACTCTCAAGAACACGCAAAGGCGCCCTTTCGGGGGCGCTTTTCTTTAGCTCTTAAGTATTTTTAATATCTTTGTAATTGACAGAATAGCGATTACTGTGTATAAAATTTGGAGTTAATCAGAACTAAACACAAAGGACCAACCTGGAGGAGATCCGATGAAAAAACTAAGGCTGGCTGCCGGTTTCATGGTAATTGCCATGGCTGCTACAACTGCCGGATGTGACAAGATACTTCCGCCCAAGGCTACGGAAATGACTACCGAATCGACTGTCGTTACTTCGGAGATCACAAAGAAGCCTGCTGAATCAACCGCTGAAACAAGCCCTACGACTCAGAGACCCAAGACGGCAAGCGAGAACCTTGCAGGTGTTTGGATCGGTGCTTCGTATAATCCCTGTTCGGGAGGCATTCTCGTTATTAATCAGGATGGTTCTTTCTATTTGAAAGAGGTCAGGAAGAAGGGCGTTTTGGATCCGACTCTTGACATCAAGACCAATTACAAGGCTACCAATGTAGATGAGCATACCTGCAAAGTAGAACTCGAGAAGAGCGGCGAGACCACTTACAACGCACTTGAGTGCAAGATCGATGGTCATAAGCTCAGGATCACGGGACTTCCTTTCGCAGGCGATCTTACATACGATTTCTACAACAACAGCATAGACTCGGCGCCTAAGTCCAGAGATACAGAGCTTTTCGGAGAATGGGTATTTACCGGTAAGAACGATAAGAAAGTCGCGAATACCGAGGATGAGCGTCTTGAGATCTACGAAGACAACACGGCTAAGTATTCAAGTTACCTTCCCAATGATAAGAAGAAGGAAAACAGGGGTAAGGTAGATCTTCTTTATAACGTTGAATACAACTGGGACGGAAGCTACATGCTCCTGTTATGGGAGAAGGATTCCGGAAACCTTTACAGAGTCTATTATTCGTATCTTCTCACGACCACCAAGGTAAGGTTCTTTACTCTTGTTGATCCGGTCACAAGGAAGATGACATCGCAGGAATTCAAGCACCCGCTGCCGTCACTTGAGGATACTACGACTCCTACAGAAACTTAAAATTTGGCTCCCTTCAACAGGGAGCCTTTTTCATTACCTGTCCTAAACTCAGTCAGCTGTCACATGCGTGTAGAGAATGAGGGCGATCTTTCCTGAATCGTCTGTTATGAACTGGAGTTCTATTCCGTTTTTTATGTATGTGATGACAGTTTCGTCATCCTCAGACGGAGTGCCGTATATTTTTCTGACATCGTCAAGTTTCTGTCCGACCTTGGCGCCGCCTACATCTACGGCATCGGATCTCACCTCGATCGTGTTGATCACTTCCTTGCCGTCTTTGCTTTGAGCATAAAGTACAAAGGCACCGTAATCATATGTGTAGTCGATACCTACATAAGCGCAAGAAGGCTTTTCGGTATATACGGGATTTCCTCCAAGAGCTTTGACTACCGGTCCGGTCTCGGTATCGAGGAACACGTCCACACCGTTATATGTTATATGGAAGCTGCCGGCATCTGCATTTCCGGCCTGCTTTGCATCCGGACTGCCTTGCGTTGCCGCAACCTTTGTCTGGCCTCCGGAGACGAGTTCGGGCGTTGACGTCTTATTTGCGGAACAGGATGTCATCAAAAGCGCAAAGCTGATGAAGGCTGCCGCCATGATCTTTCTATTCATTAAGTTCCTCCGTGTGTTTATATGTAAAAGTTTAACTTGTTGCGCGTGCGGGATACTTGCTCTTCTTGAACTTGTGATGTTTATCGAGCTGTGCGTCAGTCAGTTTGAAATAGAGCTTCGGGTGACTCAGGAAAGGAGTTGCGTCGCAGTGATACCATCCGCCGTTCATGTATACCAGATTCCAGAAGTGTCTCGTTGTGACGGGATAGCGTGAGACGATCATGTTCCTGATGCCGGCTTTATCGAGAAGTATCTTGCTTGTCCATGCGAAGACACGGCAGTTGCCGCTGCGTCTGGTAAGTCCGTAATATGCGGCTTTCTTTCCGGTAAGTCTTGAAGCGTTGTGAACGTAGTGTATGTTGTTGTGAACCCACTTGAATATGGCACGTGCTGTCTCAACATCGCTGCCTCTCTTAAGTTTTTTGAGGAGCTTTGAGGCCAGCTGGTCCACTTTGCCGTAAGTGGGTTTCTTCTTTACCTTAGTCGTTTTTTTGACCGCGGATTTATTAGCTGCTGCCGTTTTATTGACGGGTTTCTTGTTTACCGTGACTTTGGATACGGTTGTTGCAGTGTTGCCGGCATCGTCTTTGGCGATATATGTGATCTCATATGTGCCGGGAACTGATATTTCGAGTTTGCTCGCATCGATGCGCACGGAGATGTTGTCTGTTGTGTCATCGGTAGCATAAATGCCTGTTGAAAGATCAGGCTTTTCACCCTGAGTGACAGATATGTCCTTAATGCCGTGAATGACGGGGGCAGTAGTGTCTTTTGTGACGATAAATGAAGCCTGGACGATGCTTGTATTGCCGTAATTGTCGGTCAGCTTTACTGGGGCATTGACGATGCCTTCTACGGAGATATCAGGCTTTTTCTCGTATTCAATGGAAGATATGCCGCTCAGATCGTAAACGTCACTGACCATATCCTTTGCTTCAGGAAGTTCGTTGAAGGAATAAACGGTCCTGGTAAGCCCGTTAGCCGAAGGCCCCGTATTATCTTCTATGCGCAGAGTGACTGTGTCATCGAAGATGATGTCATGGTGGATAATGATCCTGTATACGGCGGGAACGCTTGTGTCTATCGCAGACATGTCCGTGATGAATCCGGCATCGTCGGGAACCTTGCCGAAAAACGATTCGATCGTGACGGGTTTTCCTGCTTCAAGGACGGATTCGCTTTTTAGATTGGTCCTGGAGTCGCGGATGGAAAATATCACCGTAATTGCCGCGATCCCCGCTAAATACAGCGCTTTTAATACTGTCCCCAAAAGTTTTTTGCTCATAGATATGTTCTGAACGATCAGACTGCTGTTTGTTTTTCTTTTTAAAATCAAGAAAGTTTAGCATCTGATAGTGATGTTGTCGAGTAAAAATATAAGCAAAAAGTAGTTAATTCAAAGCTTAAGGATTAGATCTTTGAAGCTGCATTACCGCGGTTGAAGAGATTTCTGATGCGCGGGACAATGACCGATAACAATCGGGCTAAAAGCAGGGAAGCTATTATCGATATGACGGGAAGAGTCATCCTTATGACGTCTTTGGGTATCGGAAAACTGTTGATGATGCTCCTGAGGACCAGTATGACTATGACATGGAAAAGGTATACGTAAAGAGAGTCTTTCTGTCCGAGATATGCGACGGGCTTGAAAATATGCCATTCGGGTTTTCTGATTCCTGTCATGAACAGGAAAGTCATTGCGAGAATGATGAACGGCTGGGACATATCGATACCTGCGATCTTGAACCTTGCAGTAAGGATCATGAGAATTGCTGAAATGACGGAACCGGTTACAAGAAATGATGTGTTGAGCTTTCCGATCTTCTCTTTCTGATCTGCGATCACATATCCGATGCACATCATGGGGAGAACGCCTGCCAGGAAGTTATCGCGTATGTGCCAGCTCGCACCGGCAGTACCGACATATATGCCGGCTGCGATACGCAGTGCTACGGTCGCGGGAAGGAGAAGATAGATGATCTTCTTGCGGTTATTCCGTACGACAAAATAGAAGATGATGTAGCAGTAGATCAGCGCAACCATGTACCACAGGATAGCGGCATAGAAAAACTCGAAGTCACCAAGGACCAGCATTTTCAGATAGGAAGCGGGATTTGTAAATCCGTTCTTCCACTGGTCAAACTGCCCCAGGCTCTGCATGAGAAAGAAACTGAAGATGATGTATATCGCAAGAGAGATAACCGTTATCAGGCCATTGCGTTTTAAACGCTTAATTATCTTCTCTGAGGTCTTAACGCTCTCGCCGCAGCAGGCATAACCGCTTATCAGCGCAAAAAGGCAGACTCCGCCGCTCCCGATGACTGACAGTGCTTTGCCTGCGGGCCCCGGAAAAGGAATGTGAACCAGGATGACACCTATAGCGGCTATGTATTTCCAGAAATCAAGAAAATAGTTGCGTTTGTTCATTGGAATAACAGTTAATAGTGAGCTTGCTGAAACATCAGCATTTTAGCATTATGCCGGTGCATTGTCGAGAAATGGGAGTTCTAGTGTTATTATGTATAGCATTGAAAGAAAGGACGACATATGGCTGATATAAAGAAATGCCCGAAATGCGGCGGAAGCTTACATACCAAGATCTCAGGAAACTACATCTGCTCACAGTGCGGAAACGCGATTCCTGAAAACGAGGTTATCACGGTAGAGCAGTCCGGCCAGGATTCATCTTCTGATTCCGAATATACCGAATTCGCATCGAGCGCTTCACGTGCGGGAAACTATACTGCCTCAGGAGATTCTTCATATACGGATTTCAGCAGTTCCCAGCCGGGACCTGACAAGAGATCCAAGCCGAAAAAAGAAAAGGTCAAAAAAGAGAAGAAACAGAAACCTCCCAAGCCGCCCAAACAGCCCAGACAGAAGATCAAAAGGCAAAGGCGTTCCCTTATGGAGTTCATTAAGACAATGGACTTTTCTCTTTGGTGGCCCGTGCTCGCTTCAGGCGTTGCAGGCATTGATTTTACGATCGTCTTTATCCTGATGCTCATATACAGGTTCAGGTATCTTCCTTTGTGGTATACACTTTTGGGCCTGTCTGCATATCTCATGATGTCGCTTCTTTTATGGCCTGTTTTCGACAAGGCCGGTGAGAGCCCGTGGAAGGCTCTTATCCCGGTTCTGAACGGTTACACTCTCTTTGAGATATCCGGATATAAGGGATGGCTGTTTTTCCTGACGCTTATTCCTACGATCGGACAGCTTGCCGGCTGCGTGCTTGGCGCATTGACCGCCGTTTCTCTTGCAAGGAAGTTCGGAAAGACTCCCAAGTGGGGGATCATCTATCTGTTCCTGCTCTCATGCGCGGGATGGGTGATGATAGCTGTTACAAACATGACCTATAACAGAAGCGCGGGTCATCAGAAAGATATGTCACCTTTCCAGATAATGTGATGTATAATTCTCTTGTCCGCATGATGTGGAAGTTATGCGGCAGGGGGATAGTATCATGACTTATAATCAGCCTTCTGGGCAGTTTCAGCAGCAGTATCAGGTTCCTTTCGGATATTATGAGCCTGTCAGGTATCCGCCGCAGCAGGCGTTTAAAGGCGGCTTTCATCCGCTTTATATATGGTCGATCGCCTGTCTTGTGCTGACATACGGTTATATAGCCCTGTATGTGATATCAACCAATTTTCTGAGATGTTTCTCGGGAACGGAGAATTCCGCATTACCTATGATCTTCTTATGTTTTCCCTGGTTTCTTACTATAGCCAACATAATCATAACGGCGACTTACGGACGCAAGCTCGACAGAAGATATCTCCTTGGTGCCGCACTTATCATTAAGTACGGGCTTATTCCGTATTTTGTTATAGGCGGAATGGCCATAGCGTTATTCTTTCTGCTGATATTTACTCCTGTCGTCATAATGATCTTCGTGTCACCGCCGATCATTTTCGTGCTGTCCGTGATAGGCTGGTTCACGCTGACTGAAAGCATCCCGTTTATGGTGGCATATTTCATAAAGGCGGCAAAAGACGGTGCCCTTTCACGCAATGGAATGAAAACTGCTGCATGTACTGTTTTCGCGGTGTTCGGCTGCATAATGCAGATGTTTTTCTGTCTTGATGTTGTGGCTGCTGTGATCTGCTGCATCAAGGAAAAGAGGCATATCAAGCTCACTGTCTGCGTGTTCGCGGTGCCGGCAATGCTCATTGGCCTGTTTTTGGGTTATGTTATCATTACGGGTCTTCTCGGAAGAGCTTAAAGTAGCGGAATGAAACTATTCTCCATCTGATGTTTCGGTATTATCCGGGACTGCTTTCGGGGCATATCTGTTATCGAAAGCGGTGTAGAATCTTTTCAGATACTTGTTGCTGAGATCATATACTGTTTTGGATAAGACGAATTCGAAGAATTTGTAGATCAGTGCGCATCCGATCAGTACGCCGATGCACGAGATGATGTATATGACCGGTCCGTATGCCATGTCGTATACCGCAGATCTTTTAAGGATCCTGTTAAACAGAAAGTAATGCAGGCTGCCCTCGTGTATCAGATAAATACCCAAAGTCGAACTTCCGAAGAAATACCAGATCTTTGAATGTTTGACGTTCAGGTTCTTAAAGATGAAGTACAGGCAGAGCGCACTTAAGAGCATAAGGGTTGAAGACAGGGCGGAAATGTCATAGATCCGGTTGGAGTAATTTATGTCGTTGCCGGATCTGTTGAGGTAGATCGCCAGACAAACCGCTGCTGTCGTGATGCTGAATACGGATACTGATAACAGCTTGTAATGCCTTTGGAAGAAATTGTCGGGAACTCTGATGAAGTAAGCTACCAATATGTATGTGTATACGAAAATACCGAGTCTCGAAAGGAACTCGACATGAAAGATATTGTTCAGCGGGAAAGCCACTATGAAGAATACTATCAGCAGCATTCTGTGGTTTTTGATGCTTATGTGGTCGCATAACAGTTTAAGAAAAGGCGTAAGCAGATAGAAGATGACATAGTAGGTGATGAACCAGTATTGTTTGGTAAATACCGAGAACATGCACTGCAGGATGTAACTGTTACCGATCTCGATCAATCCCGGAAGATAAAGGGCGATCGTAATGCCGGTGGAGAAGAAAGACGTTTCAAATACCGTCCGCAACACTTTCTGTATCGAGAAAGAACCATGAGAATAAAGAAAATGGGAACTTACCATTATGAAGCCCAATACGCCGGTCAGGCCCCAGATGCCGGTTGCCCCGTAAAACAGTTTCTGAGGGATGTATTCCGAAAAATAATAGGCGCCGTGAGTTACATAGTGGTGCATGATGATGAGAAAGATGCAAAGGACTCTCATCATATCAAAATTGCTTTTGCGTTCGGCTTTGTTCATGCATCCCCTCCGGAAAAAACCAGATCTCAATTGTCGGTCTTAGGCGAATCCCCGTACTCTTTACGGTATCCTTCAAGGCCGGTTATATGATCTATCAGTTCCGTCGGCACGAAAAGGGAAAGCTCACCGAAAGCATTGATCACACAGCCGTTGATCCCCGGATCCGCTGCGAGCGCGACTATATCGGGGAATCTGAGGATGATCGTCTGAACCTTTCCGTTTTCGTCTTTCGGAGCATCTTTCCATTTCCCGAGTTCAAGCCAATCCGTAAAAACGGCGAGTGTCGTCTTGCCGGGATAGCGGTCGTTTGAAAGTGTAGAGAAACTAAGCTGTGTCTGTGACGTGAACGTTGCGGTTCCGTCTCCGTTGCTTTCCGGCTTCTTGCTCATCGACACGGGAGAGAGGAAGAAAGAATGTGCAAGCGCATATACGAATTTTCCGAAGTAGAGATCGTCATTTCTGAATCTTTCCCCGTAGAGCATTCCTAAAAGATAAGGGTTCTCGACAGCCTGATTGACGTCTTTGTTTACCCAGGGCTTTATGCTGGTGACTACACAGAACTTGTCGATCTCGGAGGGAGAGACTCCCAGCAGGAGGGCGATGGGGGCATCAGTGCAGGAATCGGGATGCTCGGTTCCTTTCTCGCTCATCGATTCGAGCTGCTTGATCTGCGTAAGCAGGGTCTTTCCGGTGTGATCGATGATATAGACCTCGTCATGAACGCGTACGGTTCCGTGAACGGTTCCGACTACTACGGTAAGATCATCGGATTCAAGGTGATAACTGAATTTGTCCTCAACCAGATATACGAATCTTCCGGTTGCATGGGAACCGACAATGTCAGACATGCTTAACCCGTCCGTCCTCCTTTTGATGCTTGATATCAAGTATTTTAACATACATAATCCTCTATCACTCTGAGCCGATTTAATATAAAATACAAATATATTTGAGCAGGTTGAAAGGAAATATAAGATGACCACATATCTGGTAACAGGCTGCGCAGGCTTTATCGGTACTTCATTTGTACATTACATGCTGTCAAGATACAGCGACATACGCATCGTTAACCTTGATGCACTTACGTATGCCGGCAATCTGGAGAATCTCAAGGATCTTGAGGATGACGAAAGACATATCTTTGTACACGGAAACATATGCGATAAGGAGCTTGTGGCTTCACTCATTGCAAAATATGATCCGGACTGCATTATCAATTTCGCTGCGGAAAGCCATGTGGACCGATCGATTGCAGGTCCCGAGATCTTTGTTACCACCAATGTGCTCGGAACGGTGAACCTTCTTCAGCGTGCGAAGGATGCATGGTATGATGCGGGTCAGAAGACATGGAAAAAAAGCAAGAAATACATTCAGGTAAGTACTGATGAAGTATACGGTGCTCTCGGTGCAACGGGCTTTTTTACGGAGACCACACCGCTTGATCCGCATTCGCCCTACAGTTCTTCCAAAGCTTCTGCCGATCTGTTTGTAAAAGCATTTCATGATACATACGGCATGCCGGTAAACATCACCAGGTGCAGTAACAATTACGGAATGTGGCAGTTCCCCGAAAAGCTCATTCCTTTAATGATCAACAATGCAATGAATCATAAAAAGCTTCCGGTCTATGGTGACGGCATGCAGATACGCGACTGGCTTTTTGTCGAGGATCACTGCAAGGCTATAGACATGGTCGCGCAGGGCGGCAGAGACGGTGAAGTATATAACATCGGCGGACACAATGAGAGGCCTAACATATTCATCGTAAAGACGATAATCGCACAGCTTTCGGAACGCCTTAACGATCCTGAGATCAACGAAGGCCTTATCGAACATGTGGAAGACAGGCTCGGTCATGACCGCCGTTACGGGATCGATCCCGGCAAGATCAAAGCGGATCTCGGCTGGTATCCGGAGACTGCTTTTGAGACAGGCATCGTTAGGACTATCGACTGGTATCTAGCGAATAAGGAATGGATGGAACGCGTCACGAGCGGTGAGTATCAGAAGTACTATGAGACAATGTATGCTGACAGGAAAAAGATAGGAGAAGACAAATGAAAGGCATAATATTATCGGGCGGTTCAGGCACAAGACTTTATCCGTTGACTATTGTAACATCTAAGCAGCTCCTGCCGGTATACGATAAGCCGATGATCTATTATCCGCTGTCAACGTTAATGCTGGCGGGAATCAGAGATATCCTCATCATATCGACTCCGGAAGATACTCCCCGGTTTGAGGCATTGCTCGGTGACGGAAGCCAGTTCGGCATCAAGCTTTCATATAAGGTCCAGCCGAGTCCTGACGGACTGGCTCAGGCTTTTATCCTCGGTGAGGAGTTCCTGGGCGGTGAAGCCGGTGCCATGGCGCTGGGAGACAATATATTCTACGGTTCAGGTTTCAGATCTTATCTGATAGAAGCACAGAAAAATGCCGAAGAAAACGGCAGGGCAACCGTTTTCGGTCACTATGTTCCGGATCCCGAACGATTCGGAGTAGTTGAGTTTGACGAGAGCGGAAAGGTCCTGAACATCGAGGAAAAGCCAAAGGAACCTAAATCAAATTATGCCGTTACCGGTCTGTATTTCTTCCCGGCAGGGGTAAGCGGACTGGCAAAACTGGTCAAACCGTCAGCGCGCGGAGAACTTGAGATCACGACTCTCTGCGATATGTATCTGAATCAGGGCATTCTGGACGTAAAGCTCTTGGGCCGAGGCTTTGCTTGGTTTGATACCGGTTCAATACAGAATCTTTTGCAGGCGGCCGAATTCATCGAAATGATCCAGAGCAGGCAGGGCATCATGATCAGCGCGCCCGAGGAGATCGCATATATCAACGGCTTTATCAACAAAGATACGCTTATGGAATCGGCTAAGGCTTATGGAAAGAGCCTTTACGGAGAGCATCTTCTGGCTGTTGCGGAAGGAAAGATCAAGTACTGACGTTTTGCTCCGGTTTTATAAATTACTGTGTCCCGCGGGTATTTATCTCTGCGGGACATTTTGTTTATGCTCAAAACTTGCCTAACACTTTGCGCTAATCTAAAATATATATCCGCGTATGCGCGTATAGAAAGGCACTTGATGAAGAACAAGACCGTAGACATAAACAGGATAATACTTACTGTTCTGGCAGCAACTTCGCTGATCCTTTTGATTGCGACCGTTATAGGCCTTATCTATTTCAATAACCGCATCGATGAATACAGTTCAGGCTCCAACGAGAAGATAAACAGTTATAAACATGTCTATGCCTTCATCGCAGATGACACCTTCGATACTCTTTCGGATTCTCTTTACAAAGACCTGGTCGAATACGGAAAAGAACATGACTGTTTCGTTGAAAGGATCGGAAGCGGACTCGCTGCCAATTATTCCAAGAATGATCTTTTCAACATCGCGATATATTCAAAGGTTGACGGAATAATAGTTCAGGGCGACGGAACCAAGGCGACCGATGAGATGATCAATAAAGCTGACAAAGCAGGCATCCCTGTTGTTACCGTTCTTACTGATAACAACAATTCAGCAAGAAAGAGCTTCATAGCAATGGATGACTACAGTGTCGGAACCGAATATGCGGTACAGATCAGGAACGCCGTAAGGGATGGCTATGACAGGCGGAGCCGGACGATAAATGTTCTTGTTCTGATGAATTCGCAGTACTCGAACCAGAACACTATACTTTCCGCGATCCAGGCCAGAGTTTCCAGTTCAAACCCTGCAGGTCCTCAGATAAGGATCACCACGGAAAACATCACCAGTACCACGGCTTTCAGTATCCAGGAGAATGTCAAAGACCTTCTTGACAGTTACAGCGAACTGCCTGACGTTGTCGTATGCCTGAGCGACATCATTACGAGGAGCGTCAACCAGTGCATAGTCGAGAGCAGCCGCGTAGGAAGCACTAAAATACTGGGTTATTACGATTCTGACACTGTCGTTAAGGCTATAGAGCGCGGATCGATCTACGCGACATTCACCGTTGCTACGGAACAGATGGCGAAATACTGTGTCGACGCGCTCAATGAGTATAAGGCGACCGGCAATGTAAGTACTTACTTCAGTACAGATTATGAATTGGTGACGATCGATACTATCGCCATAAAGCAGCAGAACGGCGGCAAGGGAAAGAATGAAGAAGATTAACCATTACTTCAGAAATCTCAAGCTCAGGCACAAGCTGGTCCTTGTGTTCCTCTTGACGTCGCTGTCTTCTCTCGGGATCAACATATTCGTATATGTTAACATCAATACCGCGCTCAATAAGATGGACGCCGTATATTCGAGCAACATCAGCCTCAACAACATTTCGGAGAGCCTTGAAAGGATCCAGATGAGCCTTACGGGATTCCTCGAGACAAAAGGAACCGATGAGCTTGAAGCGTATTACAAGTATCAGCAGGAGATAAACAGCCAGCTCTACGATCTCAACAACAACGCCACGGACAACACCAGCAAACTCACCGAGCGCAACATCAGGAAGATGACTGAGAACTATCTTAGCGTGGCTGATGCTGCGGTCACGGCAAAACGAGGCAGAAAGATTATGGAGTATACGAGACGGTACGAAGAGTGCCAGCAGCTCTATAACTATCTGAATGTTTATATCTATAGCCTCAACAACGAGCAGTTTAAAAACAACTCCGAAAACTACACACAGCTGAAGAGTTCGATGCAGATGTCCGAGGTCCTGTGCCTTTCTATCTTTGCGATCGTGTCATTGATGAACGTGCTCCTGATCATAATCATGACCGGAATGATCACCAAGCCTTTGACAACGCTTTCCGAAAAGGCGAACGAAATCTCGGAGAAGAGCCCCGAGAAAGTGGATCCGCTCGATGTCAGGTACAATGACGAGATAGGAACCGTTACAAAGGCATTTAACCAGATGCTCTTAAGTATCAAGGAATACATCAGGCGCATTAGGGCGCAGATGGTTACGGAGAGCGCAATGAAGGAGAAGAGCCTCCTGATGGAAAACCATCTTAAGGATGCCCAGCTCAAGTATCTTCAGGCACAGATCAATCCGCATTTCCTTTTCAACACTTTAAACGCCGGTGCCCAGCTCGCCATGATGGAAGGCGCCGACAGGACGAACGAGTATATCAGGCACATGGCGGATTTCTTCAGATATAATGTTAAGAAGGACAACGAGGTCGTTACGATCTCTGAGGAGATAGGCCTTGTCGACAGTTACGTCTATATCCTTAACGTAAGGTTTTCTGGCGATATCAGATTCCGCAAGGTCATTGACGAAACACTTCTGAACGTCAGAGTTCCCAGCATGATAATCCAGCCTCTGGTCGAGAATTCGATCAAGTATGGTACTCATGAGACGGAAGACGGCAGTGAACGGGGTGAGGTCGTGCTTTCTCTCTACAAGAAGGAAGACATGGCCTGCATAGAGGTCAGCGATAACGGACCCGGCATGCCTGCTGAGACGATAGAGAGGATACTTGCGAGAGAAAAGAGCGCCGGAACCGAATATGACGAGACGAAAGGCATCGGACTTAACAATGTTATATCAAGGCTGGATCTCTTCTTTGACGGCGCGGAAGGCGTTGACATAATCAGCAATGAAGGGGAAGGGACCAGGATAATCATTAAGATCCCTATGGAGTGAGAACATGTACAGGATAATGCTTGCAGACGACGAAGGAATAGTCATAGATTCACTTAAGTTCATCATCGAGAATAATTTCCCGGGTGAATGTGAGATACAGTCGGCAAAGACCGGCAGGAGCGTAATCGAACTGGCTGAGACGTTCCGCCCGGATATTGCTTTCATGGACATAAGGATGCCCGGTATCAACGGCATCGAAGCCATGAAGGAGATCAAGAAGAACAATTCAAACATCGTCTTTATCGTTCTTTCGGCATATGACAAGTTTGACTATGCGAAGGAAGCCATTAACCTGGGCGTGCTTGAATATATCAACAAACCGTTTGATAAGATGCGCATCGTTGATGTACTGAAAAAAGCGATGTCTGCCGTGGATTCAGAACGTAAGACAAGACGCGAGGAACTTGAGATCAAAGAGAAGTTTGAGACTGTCATGCCCATCATCGAAAACGGTCTCATACAGAATCTTCTGTTCCGCGAGCATTTCCAGGAGGATATCGACAACTACATGAACCTCCTTGGCATCAAGGAGCAGTTCGGCTACATGATGGCGATCGTCAGCGGAAGCGAGCAGGTAGGCAACTATATGAAAGGCGCTGTTCCCGCATCGATCGAACTGCAGAACAATTACTCAGACCTCAGACTGATAATCGATGATTTTTTTCACGGCGTGATCGGTTCGGTAATGGGCAACAAGCTGCCTGTTCTTATTCCTTATGAAAAGGGCGAACTGTCCTATAACAAGAGGACGGAGATCGTTGAGAAAGCAAGGCAGATGTCGCATAAGCTCGATCACCGTTTCGGCATCAAGTTCAGGATCGGCATAGGCTCGGTACGCCCCATCGCCAATGTCTCAGAGTCATACAGCGACGCTATAGCCGTACTCGTACGCTCGGAGGAAAGGGTTGCGCATGCCGATGACGTAAGTGTCAGCTGCGAATACGACGAGAGCTATCCTCTCCAGTACGAGAAGAGGCTTTTTGCCGCAGTCGAAGCAGGACAGGTCAGAGAGGCTACGGATGAGGCTACGAGATTCTTCGACTGGATGAATAACAGCTCCGGCGGTACAGTTTCTGACATCAGGCTTAAAGTGCTTGAGTTTGTACTGTGGGCTGAAAGGCTTGCATATGGCAGGGGCGGACATGTATATCATTTCCGTTCCAGATCGGAATATCTTCCCGAGGTTTGCTCGATCGAGAACTCGAATGAACTGAGACTCTGGTTCGTCAAGCACATTGAAAAGGCCGTCACCATGATCAATTCGGCACATGAGGACAAGACCGTCAGTGCCGTTGACAAGGCAAAGGATTATATAGATGCAAACTTCAGCAAGGATCTTTCTCTTGATGACATTTCGAGGAAATTCGACATTAGTCCGTACTATTTTTCGAAGCTTTTCAAGAACAAGACCGGCGTTAATTTTATAGATTATCTGACAAACATCAGGATCGAGAGGGCAAAAGAACTTCTCGCGGATTCCGATGCTTCCATGAAGGAGATCTGCTCGGATGTAGGTTATTCCGATCCGAATTATTTCTCGAGGATATTCAAGAAGGTTACAGGCGTTACGCCCACGGAATATAAGGAGGTTACCCACAAATGAGAAAGAGAGCTTTATTGGCGCTTTTACTTGCTGTCGTATTCCTCTTTACTGCATGCAGCGCAAATAAGAACAATCCCAACGAAAAGCAGCCGACCAAGGAAGAAAGCTGCACCATCGGCATGAGCTTTGACTCGTTCGTTATCGAGCGGTGGATAAGGGACCGCGATGTTTTTGTATCCACGGCGAACAGCCTCGGCGCAGAGGTCAACGTTCAGTCCGCGAATGGTGACGTTCAGGCTCAGATATCTCAGATAAAGTATTTTATTAAGAGCAAGGTCAGTGCGATCGTAATCGTAACCATCGATTCGGATGCGCTGACACCTGTTATTGAAGAGGCTGTAGGTGCAGGCATCCCGGTTGTGTGCTATGACCGAATAGTAAGGAATGCCGGCTGCAGCCTATATATTTCTTTCGATAATGAAGCGGTCGGAAAAGCAATGGGCAAGGGCATCTGCGAAAAGATAGGAAAGGGTGCTAATATCGTGAAGGTGATGGGCCCTAAATCCGATTACAACGTTGAACAGGTCATGAACGGTTTTGATAAGGCCTGCCAGGACTATGATCTCAAGGTTCTTGCCGGCTGCAACTGCGATGAGTGGAAGCCGGAAGCCGCGTATGAATTTATTAATACCAATATTGATAAGGTCAAGGAAGCTCAGGCGATAATGTGTGGTAATGACGCACTTGCAGGTGAGGTCATTCATGCTCTGGCGGAGAGAGGTCTTTCAAAAAAGATCTATACGGTCGGTCAGGATGCTGACGTTGAGGCCTGCCAGAGGATCGTTGAAGGCACACAGCTCATGACCGTATATAAGCCGGTTGAAAAGCTTGCGGTCCTGGCTGCTGAATGCACCGTAAAGCTTGCCAAGGGAGAGCCTTTGGATAACACCTCCAAATTTAATGACGGCAAGCACGAAATACCATATATTGCTATCCAGCCTGTAGCCGTATATAAGAATAATATTGATGACATTATTATAAACAGCGGCTTTCACAGGCATGAAGAAGTATATATGAATGTAGATAACAAACAAAAATAGCATATATTTATCATTTTTGTGACTTTTGAAGCAAAAATGTGCTAATGCCCCTACGGGTCTTTGAGCAATAAGCCAAAATTTCAAGAAAGTAGATATGTTTCTCCTATAAGGTGAGTGTTAATTTAAGTTTAACGATAAGTAAATCGTTCACACACACATTCACTCAAAGGAGGAATTTTGAATGAAAAAGTTAATTGCTGGACTTATGCTGTCCGCGATGGCTGTTGGATGCCTCGCTGGTTGTAACGGCGCTGGTTCCGGAAAGAAGAAGGTTGGCGTTTCAATGCCTACAAAGGATCTCCAGAGATGGAACCAGGACGGTGCCAACATGGAGTCAAAACTTAAGGCTGCTGGTTACGATGTTGACCTCCAGTTCGCTTCTAACGACGTAGCTACTCAGCTCTCACAGATTGAGAACATGATCTCCGGCGGATGCAACGTTCTCGTTATCTCCGCTATCGAAGGTTCTTCCCTCGGTACAGCTCTCGACAAGGCTGAAGCTAAGAAGATCCCTGTAATCGCTTATGACCGTCTCCTTATGGACTCTGCTACAGTTGATTACTATGCAACATTCGACAACTACAAGGTTGGTACTATCCAGGGTACTTATGTTAAGGATACCCTTAAGCTTGACGAAGCAGCTGGTCCGTTCAACCTCGAGATCACAGCTGGTGACCCCGGCGACAACAACGCAGGCCTCTTCTATCAGGGTGCTTATGACGTTCTTAAGCCTTACATCGATTCCGGCAAGCTCGTAATCAAGTCAGGTCAGGTCGAGTTCGCTAAGGTTGCTACAGCTAAGTGGAAGACAGAGGAAGCTCAGAAGAGAGCAGAGAACATTCTCTCATCCTTCTATTCTGACGGTTCCAATGTTGACGTATGGCTCTGCTCCAATGACTCAACAGCTCTCGGCGTAACAAACGCTCTCGGCGCTAACTACAAGGGCAAGTATCCTGTCATCACAGGTCAGGACTGCGACAAGGCTAACGTTAAGAACATGCTCGATGGCAAGCAGTCAATGTCAGTATTCAAGGATACACGTACTCTCGCTGACCAGGTTGTTAAGATGGTTACCCAGATCCTCAAGGGTGAAAAGGTTGACGTTAACGACACCAAGTCTTACAACAACGGCAAGATCGTAGTTCCTTCTTACCTCTGCGACCCTGTATTTGCTGATGCAAATAACTACAAGCAGATTCTCATCGACTCCGGCTACTACAAGGCTGAAGATATTGCATAAGACCTGCTAAATCACAGCATACAGGCGGGTTGATCCCGCCTGTATGTTTGTTTACTTAACTTAACCCACAACACAAAGAGAAAGAGGAAATCAAATGGCAGAAGTTTTGCTTGAAATGAAAAGTCTAACCAAAACTTTTCCGGGCGTAAAAGCACTCGACAATGTCAATTTGAAAGTTGAAAAGGGCGAGATACACGCGCTTGTCGGCGAGAACGGCGCCGGAAAGTCTACACTCATGAACGTATTGAGTGGCATTTATCCGTATGGTACGTATGACGGAGATATCATTTACAACGGTGAAGTCTGCCAATTCCATAAGATTAAGGATTCCGAAAGCAAAGGAATAGTAATCATTCATCAGGAACTGGCTCTGGTCCCTTACATGACAATCGGCGAGAACATGTTCCTGGGAAATGAACGTGGTAAGAAATACAATATCGATTGGAATCTGACGTATTCCGAAGCTGACAAATACCTTAAGATGGTCGGTCTTTCCGATTCCTCCAAGACACTGGTCAAGGACATTGGTACCGGCAAACAACAGCTCGTAGAGATCGCAAAGGCACTTGCAAAGCATGCTAAGCTCCTGATACTCGACGAGCCTACTTCATCACTCAACGAGACTGATTCAAGAGCTCTCCTTGATCTGATGCTTGAATTCAAAAAGAACGGCATGACGATGATCATCATCTCACATAAGCTCAACGAAGTTGCTTACGTTGCAGACAAGATCACGATCATAAGAGACGGTTCAACTATCGAAACTCTTGACTGCAAGAAGGACGATATCTCCGAGGACCGTATCATCAAAGGAATGGTTGCCCGTGAAATGACAGACCGTTTCCCAAAGAGACACGATGTAAAGATCGGTGATATGATGATGGAGGTCAAAAACTGGACCGTATATCATCCCGAATTTACCGAGCGTAAGGTCGTAGATGATGTTTCGATCAATGTGCGCAAGGGCGAAGTCGTAGGAATCTATGGACTCATGGGTGCAGGCCGTACGGAGCTCGCGATGAGCATCTTCGGAAGATCATACGGTATCGGCATTACCGGTGAACTTATTCTCAACGGCACACCGGTTCACCTTACAAGCCCTAAGAATGCCATCGAACACAAACTCGCATATGTTACCGAGGACAGAAAAGGCAACGGCCTGGTTCTCACAAATTCAATAAAGGTCAATACATCCCTTGCAAATCTCGATGCACTGAGCAATCACAAAGTCATCGACCAGGATAAGGAATATGATGTTGCCGTAGAGTACGTAAAGAAGCTCAGAACGAAGACACCTTCCGTTGAGCAGAACGTCGGTAATCTTTCAGGCGGTAACCAGCAGAAAGTCCTTCTTGCAAAGTGGATGTTCGCAGATCCTGATGTTCTCATCCTCGACGAACCTACAAGAGGTATCGACGTAGGTGCTAAATACGAGATCTACTGCATTATCAACGATCTTGCGGCAGCTGGAAAATCAGTCATCCTGATCTCATCCGAGCTTCCTGAAGTCTTAGGGATGAGTGACCGTATTTACATTATGAACGCTGCGAAGATCGTAGGCGAAATGCCTGCATCTGAAGCATCACAAGAAAACATCATGGCTTGCATCGTCAAGTCAGGAAGAGGAGAGTGACATGGGATCATCCGGTAAATTATCTGGTGTCCTTAAGAAGTACACCATGTTGATGGCTCTTGTTCTGGTCGTGATTTTCTTCAATTTCGCAACAGACGGAAAGACACTTAACCCGCAGAACATCAACAACCTTATTGCACAGTACGCGTACGTTTTCGTTCTTGCGACAGGTATGCTCCTTTGCATCCTGACAGGCGGTAACATCGACCTCGCAGTCGGATCCGTTGTCTGCTTCGCAGGCGGCGTCGGAGCGGTAATGATGGATAAGAACATTCCCTGGCCTGTTGCTACGGTAGTAATGCTTGTTATCGGTCTGCTGATAGGTATGTGGCAGGGATTCTGGATTGCTTACGTCAAGGTTCCTCCGTTTATCGCAACGCTCGCGGGCATGCTCGCATTCAGAGGACTTTCCAACGTAGTCATGGGCGGCTATCAGTACACTGTTACCAATAAAGCTTTCCTTAATATCTTCGGCGGCGGTGCTGACTGCTACATCCCTGATCTGATAAGAAATGAAAGCCTTGTTGCTTCCATCGGCAACACACTTAACGGCATGGGAATACAGTTCCATGATGTTGAAGGAAACGTTATTCCCCTTACGGAGTATCCCTTCAACTGGACCTGCTTCGCAGTCGGTATCCTTGCAGCTGTCGCTTTCATAGTCTGGACATTCATAAACCGCGGACTTCTCAGAAAGAACGGCTATACACTCGATCCTTTGATTGCTGTTCTCGTAAAGACGGTCCTCATCTGCACAGTCATTGTCTGGATCTCTTTTAAGCTCGCAAACTACAAGGGCATTCCCACGGCTCTTATCTGGGTCATCTTAGTCCTTGGCGTATTTGCTTATGTAACCAAAAAGACGACTCTCGGACGTAACCTCTATGCTGTCGGCGGTAACGAGAAGGCTACCAGACTTTCAGGTATCAACACCAACAGAGTCATGTTCCTTGCTTATACTCTGATGGGTTTCCTCGCAGGTTTCACCGGAGTTCTTAACATCGCCAGATTCGTAGGCGCACAGCCTACATACGGTGAGGGCTATGAGATGGATGCTATCGCGGCATGCTTCATTGGCGGCGCTTCCGCATATGGCGGAACAGGTACGATAGGCGGTGTCATCATCGGCGCTACGCTGATGGGCGTTATCAACCAGGGCATGGTCATCATGGGTACATCCACGAACATTCAGGTAGTAGTTAAAGGTATCGTACTCCTTGGCGCAGTCTTCTTCGACGTCGCTTCGAAGATGTTAAAGAAGGGAGGAGCAAAAGCATGAAATCCACAGATCTGAAATCAGTTCTCAAGAAGAATATGATGACGGTCGTGCTGGTCGTTGTTTACATCTTCTTTATCGCCACGACGAACGGCAGGATCTTCTCACCTGAAAACTTCAACAACCTTATCGCACAGAATGCTTATGTATTCATTCTCGGTGTCGGTATGCTGATGTGCATGCTGACGGGCGGTAACATCGACCTGTCCTGCGGTTCTTTCGTCTGCGTTCTCGGCGCAGTTGCAGGACTCTTATCCGTAGAGAATCAGATCAACAAAACGTTGGTCCTTAACACCCCGCTGACGCTTCTTATCGTTTTCGGCATCGGCATTGTCTATGGCGTGGTTCTCGGCGGCATGATCGCATTCCTCAAAATACCTCCGTGGATTGCGACCCTCGCCGGATACCTCGCCTTCAGAGGCCTCGGTACCGAGCTCCTTACCAAAGCATCAGCAACCAGCGCGATTACGAACTTCCCTCCGACGCTCCTTGCGATCTTCTCCGGAACGATCTTTAAGACGGAGAGCGGCGTTGCAAACATCCCATGCATAATATTAGGTGTTGTCGCTGCAGTCGGCGTTGTGATAATGAACGTTATTACCAGAAAAGGTAAGATCGCAAAGGGTTATGAGGCTGATCCCCAGTGGCTCCTCATTTCCAAGAGCATCATTGAGGCAGCTGTCATCATGCTCGTAATGATAATGCTCTCATTTGACGGCGGTATTCCGGTAGCGCTAATCTGGGTTGCGGTCATCATGGTTATCTACGGTTTTGTCTGCGGAAAGACAACGATTGGAAGACACTTCATGACAGTCGGCGGCAACGCTGAGACAGCAAGACTTTCCGGTATCAACAACAAACTCGTCATGTTCGGTGCATACCTCAACATGGCAGTTCTCACCGTAATCGCATCACTGCTCGTTACTTCAAGATTCCAGGCTGCAAACTCCAGCTCAGGTACAAACTTCGAGATGGACGCTATCTCAGCCTGCATCGTCGGCGGTGTTTCCGCATACGGCGGAGCCGGTACGGTAATGGGAATGGTAATCGGTGCTACGCTCATCGGTGTCATCAACCTCGGTATGTCACTGATGGGTATCGACCAGAACTGGCAGAAAGTCGTTAAGGGCGTAGTCCTTCTCGCTGCCGTAGTATTCGATATCCTTTCCAAGAAAGGTAACAAGAAACAGTAATTATTTGCCTGCTCAGTAAAATAATTATTGCGATTGGCCGCCGCGGATCTCCGCGGCGGTTTTAATTGTCCTGTTGTCGCATGTGAAAAGAAGTATAAAATATCCCTATGCGGATCAAAGATTACGATAACATCAAATACAGATTTCATGCCATTGCGGTTTTTTTGCTTGCGGTCTGCATGCTCATTTCATCCTGCTCAGGTGTTTCCGCTGCAAGATCGGCGGTGAAGAGCAGTCTGGATTATTCTAAACAGGGCCTTTGGGCATGCTTCAATGATGACGGCGGAAGCAGCAAAACTGCAGACTGCTTCGTTATCTGTCCTACCGTATATGTAGCAAACGGCAGGAGTAAGAACATTAACGCCAAGGACCCGTCGATAAAGAGGACTTTCATCAGCGGCATATCCGAACAAAAGGAACTCTACTCCGATATGTGTTCTGTTTATTCACCGCTTTACAGCCAGGCAGCAATAGAGGCTTACAGCATGAGTGATGCTGAATCTGCCAAATACTTTGATATTGCGTATGCAGACGTTGAGAATGCCTTTCTGTACTACATGAAGAACTGCAATCACGGAAGACCGCTTGTTCTGGCAGGGTTTTCGCAGGGCGGTGAAATGTGTATCAGGCTCCTTAAAGACCATGGCAATGATCCTGCCGTAAGGAAAGCCCTTGTTGCTTGTTATGCTATCGGATGGCGGCTTACGGATGAAGATATTTCAAAGTATCCGCATCTTAAACCTGCTCAGGGTGAAAGCGATACGGGTGTTATCATCTGTTACGACTGTGAATCTGAAGAAGTAAAGAGCTCGCTTGTCGTTCCTGAAGGAATGAAGAGCAGATCGATAAATCCGCTCAACTGGAAGACTGATCCGACTCCGGCTGACAGGTCGCTAAATAAGGGCTCTCTGCTGGCAGACGGAACTCAGTATAAGAACCTTACCGGCTGCTACATAGATCCTGTCAGAGGTACGCTGAAAGTGACTGATCTGACAGCTGAAGATTATCTGCCGGGTCCTGACTGCTTTAAGAAGGGCGAATACCATATTTATGACATCAGGCTCTTCTATCAGAACCTCAAGGATAATGTGTCAGTAAGGCTGAAGGCGTTTTAAGCGGAGGCAGTATATGTTTGAGAACGAAGGAAGATGGTTCAGAGGCAACCTTCACATGCATACAACTGAATCGGACGGACAGCTCGATCCGGTAGTTGCCCGTGAGGAATACCGAAAGGCCGGATATGATTTCATAGCCGTTACCGATCACTGGAAGATGAGTGAGAACGTTCCTTCCAGGGACGGAAGCATGCTCGAGATCTCAGGCGTTGAATACGATACCGGAGACATGGTCCATACAAAGATCTTTCATATCCTCGGAATAGGTATGGACAGACCTGCTTTTGACAGGGTGGACCATACGATACCGCCGCAGAAGATCATAGAAGCGATAAACGAGGCGGGCGGCATTGCGATCCTTGCACATCCTGCATGGTCTTTGATGAATCCGGAAGACATCACCAAATGCAGCGGGATAGCAGGTGCGGAGATCTTTAATACCGTTTCCAATGTTGACTTCTTTAACGGCCGGCGTGCTGATGCTTCCCATTATTTCGATATCTGGGCAGACAACGGATACATGGTCAGGCCGTTCGCTTCGGATGACTGTCATATGTACAGCGGAGAGCAAACGCAGAATTACATTATGGTCAAGGCAAAGGAGCTTACCCGTGAAGCGATAATTGAAGCAATAAAGAACGGGGATTTCTACGCAAGCCAGGGGCCGGAGTTCGTTGCGATAAGACGTGCAGGTGACATGATCGCCGTTGAGTGCAGGGGAGCTTCCAGGATATTATTCTTGTCGAATTGTGTATGGGATTCACAGAGGGTTCAGGATGCAAAGAATGGTTTTGCCAGATACAGGTTCACACCTGTTGATAAATATGTCAGAGTCGAGCTGATCTCTGAAGACGGCAAGATGGCATGGAGTGCACCGATAGTCAGATAAACGGTTTTGTTCACAATTTGAACTGTAAAGGAAAAGGGGCTCCGGTAAAACCGCAGAGCCCCTTTCAGATGGATTCAATATTTTAGTTCTGATTAAGAAAGTTCAGCATCGATCGCATTTACAAGGATCGAGATCGAACTGTTGTGAGCTGAAGCAGAAGAAGCTGCAGCAGTTGCTTTCTGCAGATATGTTCCGATTCCCATTACCAGAACTGCTGCAAGAATAACGATTATAGCGATTACGAGTACCATTTCTACCAGTGTAAAACCTTTGCGTGACTTGTTAAGCTTTTTCATAACACTACCTCCTGATGTAGTTTATTAACTCTTACGAAATAGTTATAACATAATTAGTTCACAAAGTCTTCACATTTGGGAACGAATTCTCAAATTTTACATTTTGCACAAACCGGGTTCTCCGCAGCAAATCAAAATGCATAAAAACGGGGCTGATAACAGCGTTATCAGCCCTACACAAAGGAAAGTTTTTTGAATGGGATTACGATTTGAGACTAATAATCTGGTCCAAATCGTTTACAATTTGTTTATTTTTTCAGCCGCATCACGTCCTTTCTAAATGTGATGTCTTAACTATATCGTTCATAATTTGACTGAACTTGTGAATCTGACGGCAAAAATGCGTGAAAACATGGGCAGAATCATCTTTTTATTAATATAAATAATATTTTTGTTATTAATCTTCATTAGTGATAGTCTTGTATGTATTGATTTAAGGAGGGGTGATCTGATGAGAAAGGTTATCATCATCGGCGGCGGTATATCCGGACTCACTGCAGGAATAGTTTTGCAGAAGTCAGGATTTGAAACGCACATCTATGAGAAAAATCCCATCGGCGGCGGTGAGCTGACAGGCTGGAGACGCGAAGGCATCTATATTGATAACTGCATAGACTGGCTTACAAACAGCAAAGCAGACGGCAGTGAGATGTATGAATTGTGGAAGGACATCGGAATGCTCGGGGACGACATTAAGATGTGCCCCAAGGATAAGTTCTTTTCTTATACGGCAGACGGAAAGACAGTTACTTTCTGGCGCGATCTTGAAAGAACAAAAAAGGAAATGCTCGAGATATCTCCAGAAGACAAAGATAACATCGAGAAGTTCATTAATACGGTTAAGATCGGTGAAGTGTTTACAGTTCCCGCCAATAAGCCGATGGATAAGTTCGGTCCTAAGGAACTCAAGAAGTTCTGGCCATTCCTCAAAGGCATGGGCGCCATCCGTAAAGCTTATGACGGAATGAGCCTTCAGGATCTCGCGGATTCTTTCAAGAGTCCCGTGCTCGGAAAAGCTTTCACGATGATGCATCCTGCAAACACGCAGGCATTCTCTTTTATAGTTTCATATGCAACGATCACATCAGGGAGCGGTGACATTCCAGTCGGAGGTTCGCTTCCCGCTGCTTTGAGGATCTGTGACAGATATAAGGAACTGGGCGGAGATCTTCACCTCAACTGTCCCGTAAAAAAGGTCGTTATCGCAGGCAATCAGGCATCAGGAGTTCTTCTCGAAGACGGCACCGAAGTTAATGCGGATTATGTTATCGGCGCAACAGATGCCAACCACATGTTCACGAAGCTCATTCCGCCTGAATACATGCCGAAGAAGATGAAGGCTGTTTTCGATGACAAGGAACACTATTCCACTTTTTCCAAGTTCCACGCGTTCTATCTCATAGAAGGTAAGGTAGGCATCCCTGAGGATACAAGCTTCTGGAAGTGCGACGGCCCAATGATCGGACACACCAAGATGAACGCAGTCGGAACGCTCTGCTATGACTACGATCCTACGATCACGCCTGAGGGCAAGACGCTTGTTCAGGTCAAGGCGATCCAGTATCTTGAAGACTGTCTTGACTGGATCGATCTTGCGAAAAAGGATCCAGATGCATATGAGGCCAGAAGAAAGGATTACGCAGACAAGCTCATGGCTGAGATCGTAAAGCGTTATCCTGAGGCAGAGGGCAAGATCCGCTGCATCGATACATGGACTCCTGCAACATATGCTTCGCGCTGCAATTCGTTTAACGGTGCATACATGTCTTTTGTCGCAGACAAGAATTCCAAGACTGTTACCACACCCGGCGTCATCAAGCAGCTGAAGAACGTTTTCATCGCAGGACAGTGGAATATGGGTTCCGGCGGACTTCCTCCGGCAGCTGTTCAGGGCAAGTTCGCAGCATGGCGCATTTGTAAAAAGGAAGGCGTTGCCTGCAAGTGAGCAGATAAACAGACTGATAACCGGACTGCATTGCGGTCCGGTTTTTTATTTGTATAATTAATGAATTATGGAAACAGTATTTGAATCAGAAAGAATATCATTCGTAAGTCCGACGCTGGATCTCGTTCCGGATTATCTTAAGATGGTCAATGATATCGAACGCGTAGCTCGATTCATCGGTGACAGGAGAGAACCTTATACTGAAGAGGAAGAAATCGCGTATATGAAGGAGAAGATCGACGGGGGCGCAACGATGTACTCCATGATCGAGAAGGCTACCGGAAAGTTTATCGGTAATGCCGAGTTCTTTAACCGTGTATATAAAGAAGCTGAGTGGGGCATTGTCCTCACAGCCTCCATGCAGGACAAAGGCTTTGGAAAAGAATCGCTTCTCCGCATGATTGACTACGGTTTTAACGATCTCGGATTGGAAAGGATATATCTGGCAGTTTATACAGACAATGCCCGTGCTTATCACGTATATGAGAAGTGCGGCTTTAAGGAGTATGACCGTAATGATACGGATATCTTTATGGAAATACTGAAAAATACACAACAGTAAAAGTACATTCTGTTGATTAAGAGACACATGAATTGCGTTTTGTTCATTGTTTGAGCTATTACGTAATGCTTTAATTAGTCTATGAATAATCCTTTGCAAAGGAGCTTGAATGAAAGCACTGGTTATCAATTGCAGTCCGGTCAGGACAGGTGCAACAGCCGAGATCGTAAGCATTATCTGTTCAGAGCTCGGAACAAGATATGATACGAAAAGCATCTGCATTGATGATTACAGTTTCGCTTTTTGCAAAGGCTGCCGGTCATGCCACAAAACCGCAAAGTGTGCGATGCCTGATGCCGCTGTTATCAGAGAGATCATGGATGAATTCGATCAAGCTGATATCATCGTCTCTGTCGCACCTTCTTATTGGGCAGACATTCCCGGCCAGTTCAAAGCTTTCATAGACCGAGTTACCCCCTGGTGCAATACCCACGAGCCTCATGCTCGCCTCGAGCCCGGGAAGAAAGGCTATGCCGTAGCTTTGAGGACCGGCCCGAACATGCCTGAATTAGAGAGGCTCATCGGCAGCATTGAACACTTCTACGGGCACCTTGAGATCGAATGCTCAGGCCGGCTCGGCCTCACTTCCGTTGAATATAAGACAGATGTTGAACCGCGCAGAACAGAGATCATTAAGTTCTGCCAGGGCATCTGATCACATAATCACCTCACGGTCGGCAACAGCCTCTGAAAACGTCCTGTCGTGCTCTACGAAAAGCATTGTAACATTGTTACACTTGACCAGACGCTCTATTTCCTGCCTCATATACACGTCAATATAGTTTAGCGGCTCGTCCCACAGATACAGGTCGGCATGTTCGCATAGGCTGAGGGCGATCATGACAAATTTCTTCTGACCGAGTGACAGCGCGTTTACATCCCTGTAGAGCATTTCCTTTGTAAAGCCCATCTTTATCAGAATGGTCGAAAAGACAGTCTTGTCAGCACCTCTCTCATCCGCGATGTCATACAGGGAGCCGGAAAGGGAAGACGTATCCTGACCGACATAAGAGATCTTAAGGCCGGGAGCGATGTAGATGTTGCCTTCGGCAGTGATGCCCTCAGTTTCTCCTGATCCCGCCAGATACTTGATAAGAGTGCTCTTGCCGCATCCGTTCTTTCCCTGGATGGATATCTTGTTTCCGCGTTCTATGGTGAGGTCGAAGCCCGATACGATAGTTTCGCCATAACGTTTCAGGGTTATGCCTTTAAGGATCACCGGAGTCTTGTTATGGTGCTCCGTGCCTGTGATCTTAAGCGTTTCGGTGCGTTCCATGTCTTTAAGAAGGCTCTGCTTTTCCTCAAGCTTGAGTGCGTTGCGCTTTTCGAGGTTCTTTGCAGCAGACATGAGCTTTCTCGCTTTTTCAGCCTCGTAGGCCCTTCTGAAATGATCTTCTGCGACTTTTGAAGGCGCCTTGCTCCTGTTCTTATAACCTTCTGCCTTTGACGACCACTGCGCATTCTTTTTCATGGCGGCATCTATGGAGCTCATTTCCTTTTTGAGCTGGTCATTACGTGCGCGCTCGTTTTCCATGCGCTGCTCGTTGTTTTCCCACCATACGGAATAGGGTGCCGCAACAAGCTCCAGCCCCGTCTTGGTTATTACCAGAGTATGGTCTGTGCACCTGTCGAGAAATGCTCTGTCGTGTGATATAAGGATGAAGCCTTCCTTGGACGAGAGATACTCAGAAACGGCTTCGCGGCCCTGTCTGTCGAGGTGGTTTGTCGGTTCATCGATAAGAGGATAGATGCCGTCAGACGCGAAAAGATTCGCAAGCATCAGTTTGGTGCGTTCACCGCCTGATAAGGTATCCAGCGGACGCCATATGATATCGGGATCCGCGCCCATGAGATTCAATTCTTTTCTTACTCTCCATTCCTCGTTATCGGGAAGCTCGTTCATTGGGAAGATGACGGTCTCGGGTACTCCGGTGATGGTCCCGCTGAAGGGCAGTTCGCCACGCAGGAGTTTGAAGAACGTTGTCTTGCCTCTGCCGTTTCTTCCGGCGAGGGCAAGCTTCCAGCTTGTGTCAAGAGAGATGGTGACGTTGTCAAACAGAGTTCTTTCAGAACCGTCATATCCGAATGTTAAGTTGTTGATGTTAATTACTGGCATAATATTTCCTTTCGAAAATGCTCTGCCGGATAAATCAAAAAGCCGCGACTACAGTAGCGGCCGCGGCTAATAAAAATGCAATATAAATGAACACACAAAAAGACTTATCCGCGAGACAGTTTATAAACTTTAGCAGATGGTCTTTCTCATTGGTGTTCCTCCGTGATTAAGATTTCTGCGAAGATGATACAGCAGCGTTTTCAAGGCGTCAAGAGAACGATGTCAAAATATTGACATCCTTTTCACTCAGTTTTCACTCATCCTTCACCCATCCTTCACACATATTCTCCGATACCCTAATGCTATACTTCGTGTGGCTTAAGGGAAGCGCTGTTCATGTCAGTAAAGCGCTGGAGAAGGACAGCGCTTCCCGGAGTGCCGGTAAAGGAGAAAAACAACTTGTTACGCTTATCATTAACCATTCCGATAAAGAAATAAATTCCGCTGTAAAATGGGAGCTGACAGGCTCCCGTTTTTGTTTTCTCATCCTGTAATCTGATATAATTATTTTTAAGCGAATATTTACGCACATTGGATAAGGGATCTTGATTTGTGGGATAAGGAGTAAGGAAATGGCAGACAACAGAAATGATACAACCGTCGGTGACGTTTTAAAGGATCACTTTGGCGTAAACAATATCAGGGAAGCAAGGGAGAGACGAAACAGTGTTCTCGAGCAGGAGCGCATCGAGAAGATGAATGTTGCTAACGGTAATGCACCTGCTGCAAATAAGCAGGCACAGGCTCCTGTTCAGGACAGAGTGACTTACCAGCAAATGCCGCATGTACAGATACCGAACGAGACCTCGCAGGATGACAAGTGTCCATCATGCGGAGGAACTCTTTCATTCGATCCCGGATCGGGAGGACTGGTCTGCAATTTCTGCGGCAACCATGTTGAACTGAAGACAACGGTCGCTGCTCCGGGTATCGGTTATACGATCGAAGAACTGCAGCATAACGGCGGGCGCCGTATTCAATACGGCGTAAAGCGTGTCGTATGCGGAACATGCGGAGGATCGTTCATAGCTGAGACAAGTTCTATGTCAGGTCTTTGCCCTTACTGCGGATCGAATTCCATTACGGAGTCAACAGAGAATGCCGGAGTTCTTGAGCCTACAGGCATAGTTGCTTTCAAGATCGGCAAGGAAGAGGCTCAGGGGATCTTTAAACAGTGGATCTCGGCCAGGAGATTTGCACCTATGGACATAGCTAAAAACGCGCAGATTACCGATCTTGTCGGCGTATATGTTCCTTACTGGGTCTTCGACTGTGACACTTACACACCTTACAGCGGAAAGTTCGGGAAAACATACGGAAGCGGAGATGACCAGTATACTAAGTATCACAAGTCTTCAGGCGTCTGCCAGATGCCTGTCAAGAACCTGACGATCATGGCTTCGGCGCGTCTTGTGAAGGACTCTTTCTGGAAGTCTGTTTCCGAATTCAATTTTAATCTCACGAAGACATACGATGCGAAACTCCTTTCGGGATTCTGGTCAGAGAGCTACACGGTAGACGGCGTATCTGCATGGCAGAATGCAATGAACAGGATCTACGAGATGATCAGAAGAAAGATCAAAGGCATGGAAGATGCTGACGTTATCGCCAGGATCGACATGACGCCCCAGGCCGGAAATATCCGCGCCAAGTATGTTCTTGCGCCTATCTGGATCACTTCTTTTGACTATCACGGAACGGTCTACCGCGTACTTGTTAACGGGCAGACAGGAAGTGTGGCCGGCACATGGCCGAAGTCGTACAAGAGATTCTTCATAACGCTTGGACTTATAGCGGCGGGTATCTTCGGAACTCAGTTCCTGGTCGCGCTTTTGCGTACGTTTATGATGTGGCTTTCTTCACTCGGAAGGTGATTTTTCCCATTCGTTTCTGGATATTACCGAAACACGAGTGATCTCATTTGCTTCGTCTGGATACTCTTTTTCAAAGTGCATCCCGATCGATTCGGCAGTCCTGTATGAAGGCACGTTCGTGTATTTGCAGTAAGAATAAAGGGCAGGGTAGTCTGTATTTTTGAAAGCCCATTCCATAGTGCCTTTTGCTGCCTCTTTCGCGTAACCTTTACGCTGGCAGTCTGAACGGATGTGATAGCCGATCTCCGGGAGCATTTCGCCTTCGATGTTCTGAAGGGTAAGACCGCAGTCGCCGATCATCTCACCTGTATCTTTAAGACAGACGGCCCAAAGCCCGAAACCGTTTTCCCTGTAGCGGTTCATGTTGCGCTCGATCCAGCTTTTGACGCGTGCTTCGTCAAAAGCATAAGGGTAGTGCTGCATGATGGAAGCATCAGCCAAGACCTGATACAGGGCATCGTAATCGCCAGTATTCATTTCCCGAAGATAAAGTCTTTCTGTCTCAAGAATTACTTTCATTTGCTGTATGCCTCCGACTGTATTATAGCTTAAAGAGGTCTGCGAAAGGTTATCTTGCATGCCGGTCAGATCTCTGCCGTTTGAAGTGAAAAACTGAAGCTATCAGGGTTCAATGCCAAGTTTCCGTATATATTTGGCAGAAATAGGGTGCTATAATTATTCAAATGCTTTATTTTTCAAATTTGAGGCACTATAATTGCCTCCTGACTAGATATCTGAATTACGGAGGGTTCCGGACATGACGGCACAGGAATTTGCTCAGGCACTTAAAGACGAAAAGGAAGGAATGCTTTCTTCATACTTCGGCCGCGGAGAATCACCCGCGGGTACATTGCTTAAGAACCTCGGAGCTCCTTCGGCTGATGAGAAGGTATTAAGGGAATTTATCGACGGTGTCCTTACGGATGCATTCTATACGATGCTCCTCGGATTTGACGGCGAGACTTCTTTAGGCAGGAGCGGACAGAATAAGTACAAGATTACTCTTGAAGACGGCTCTCCCGTTTCCGAAGCCAACGGTGAACTTTCAAACAGTGCATTCTCCGTTTTCTACGTTGAAGAATAAAAATTTTCTTACAAAGTAGCCTAAATTCAGGCTTGACGCCTGTGTTATATTATTCTCGGATTTTATTTATATATCGGAGGATATAAGGGTGAAGGTTACAAAACTGGTTTTATGGATTACGGCCCTGGTGCTCATCATAGCACTGGGGTTTTCCGTTATTTCAACCGCTGTAAAGAACAAGGGCGGCAGTCGCGCCGGCCAGGTAACATCCAAACAGGTAAAGAATACCCAGAAGTTCACTGACGGCCTTCCGAAAAATGGTCTTTTCAAGTATGAGACAAAGATCGCTAAGGAAGGTAAATACCGTATTGCATTTGAGCCGGACCTCAAGTCCAAGACATTTGTTATCGGTAGCGAGGTCTTCGATACCGAAGGTAAGATGATCGGGGCATTCGTTCTTTTTAGCGGTGAGGAAGTCTCGAAAGATTACGAGTTCAAAAAAGGAACTGTCTGCATTGAATACAGATACATTACGACCGAGCAGGACTTCAAGGACTTCGTCGGCGATTTCGATGCGTCGTTTGGTGATATCACTCTCAAGGAAGCGCTCAAAAAGGTCCAGTTTTCCAGATTTAATGAAGACGGATCTGTATCCGTAAACATTAAGACAAGCATAAGTGCGGTCAAGGGCACCCAAGCCAATTATGTCGATTTAGCAGTGCTGACGGGTGTCGGAATTGCGCTTTTGGCGGTACTGATCGTACTCGGCGTGCTCTATAAGCAGGTAAAACCGGCTGAACCGGAAGTTTATGACGGAACAGCACCCGAGGTGCCTGAAGTTCCTAAAAAGCCTGCAGTAAACCAGGGCGCATACGCTTATAACGTTCCCGTTCAGCAGTACGCTGTTCAGCCCATGTGGATATGCAGTGCCTGCGGAGAGCGGGAGAACACCGGAAGATTCTGTGCCAATTGCGGACAGCCGGCTCCGGCGGGTGTTCAGACTGTTAATCCCGCTCCTGTATATCAGCAGGCTCCTGTTTACCAGGCCCCTGTAACTTATCAGATGCCTACTTATCAGGTTCCTGCATATCCTGCACCTGTACAGCAGTATCAGGCTCCTGTGACATATCAGATGCCTGTTCAGACTGCGCAGTATTCACAGCCCGTCCAGTACATGCAGCCTGTTTATGCACCCGCACAGGTACAGCCGGTATTTGCGCCTGCGCCTGTTCAGCAGCCTGTTTATGCTGCTCCCGTTTATAATCAGGCTCCCAAGCCGGATTACAGGGCAAAGCCCAAGAAACCGGAAAACCCCGGTGATCCCGAATTCATTGAAGGTATCAAGAACAGGGTGTCTTCAATCGGAGCTAAATATGCCGCATTCTGCGTCGTATTCCTTCTGATCCAGTTCGCAGGTTCGCTTATCCTTGCTCTTACGGTCCCTCAGATCGTAAAGGCATACAAGACATCGATCTCTTTCGGCCTTGTGGTCCTTGCGGTCGATCTTATCGGATTCCCTTTCATCTGGCTTTTGATGAAGGGTATTCCAAAAGTTAAGATAGAACAGCACAGCATTTCATTTTCGCAGTGGTTTACATACCTTTGCATGAGCGAGGCTCTGATCCTTGCAGGATTAATGATCGGAAATTCCATTCATACTGCTCTTACTTTGCCGTTTACCGGTAATGACCTTAACAATGCAAACAACCTTATGCAGAATTCAAACGTTGTCATAAGAACACTGGTCGTCGGTATCGGAGCACCGGTGTTTGAGGAACTTATATTCCGTAAGGTGCTTATCGACAGGACTATCAAGTACGGTGAGTATGTGAGTATTGTTCTGTCCGGCATTATGTTTGGACTGCTTCACGGCAACTTCCAGCAGTTCTTCTTTGCGGCTCTTATAGGAATGCTTTTTGGATATATATACATCCGTACGGGACGCATCCGTTATACGATATTCCTGCACATGGCGATCAATCTTTCGAGTGCGCTTGTATTGCAGACTCTGCTCCAGAAGATGCTTGATTCAAGAAACGAAGGTGAGCAGACACCTGTGGTAATGGCATGTGCTATCTTTGTTCTTGCCTGGGCAGGCGGAGTATTTGCCATCGGAATAATCGGTATCGTGAAGCTCATCAAGAGCCTGAAGCGAAAGAAGCTTGCGCTTAACATGCAGAAGGGCGAGCCCAGCCACAAGATCGTCAGGAGTCTCCTTCTCAAGGATAAGGCTATGTGGCTTTATATCGCCATGACGATTTTGTTCTTCCTGGACTCCTATTTGCCGAACATCATTACGTTCTTCATGAATAGGGCTGTGTAAAACCGAATTGCAGGGAAGAGAAAGAGCATGATAAAGGCCCCCACCTGAGGTGCAATGCTGTTAAGTTAAGATAGATAATCCTTAACTTAATGAGTTCGGGCGGAACAACCGTTAAGATAACAAACGGACAAAAGAAAAAGCACTCGTTTTTAATGACGGGTGCTTTACTTTTTGACTGATATGCAACCGAAATAATACCAATATACTATTCCAGAGAGTATTAAGTGTCGCTTTAAGCGTGTTTCTAAACCCTTTGATATATAAGGGTTTCAAATTGAAGTATACCTAAAAGAATTTAGATAATTTACAAAGATAAACCGGATATTTTGTTAATTTGACAAGTTGATTTCTGTTAGCGGATGCTTACGATTTCTGCCTTGAAAAAAGTGCTTGAGATTCAGGAAAAAACGACTATAATTGCGATTGTAAAGTCCAAAACAAAAGAGGTTTACAATTATATGGAATCCGAGAAAAGCACCGCAAAGAAAAGACGCAGCATGATATATGACTTAGTGGTCATAGCCATTTCAGCAGCTTTGATCACTGTCTGCTCATGGATATCGATACCTTTGGGACCGGTGCCTGTAACGCTTCAGACGATGGCCATTCTGGCTGTTCTCCTGACCATCGGAGGCAGGAGGGGAACCATAGCGATCGTTGTCTATCTTGCGCTCGGTGCTATTGGGGTTCCGGTCTTTGCAGGCTTTAAGTCAGGACCGGCTTCTTTTCTGGGTCCCACAGGCGGTTTCCTTGCCGGATTTATCGTTGCAGCACTCATTTACTGGCTCCTTGAGAAGCTCATATTTGCCAGGCTCATGACAACACCTGTAAAGCGTATGGTCTTCGGTCTCATCAATTCATTGGTGTTTGAATTGGTTCTCTATATAGTCGGCGTAATCTGGTTCATGACCGTTTACGCCGCAAAGACGGGACCTATAGGTCTTGGTGCAGTCCTCAGCATGTGCGTGATCCCGTTCATAATCCCGGATCTTATAAAGATGGCTGTTGCTGCAGTGATCGGGAGCCGTGCGTACCGTTTTGTCCGTCAGTAAAGAAAACATCCCCCGTTTGTGTTAATATGATTTGATATTAACCAACTATAGGAATAGGGGGTCAAAAATGGATAACACATCGGATATGATGCTCAAAGTAACCGATGTTTGCAAGAATTACGGCAAGCATGAGGTGCTCAAGCAGATGTCGTTTGCGGTCCCGAAGGGTTCGATCTACGGACTTGTCGGGAAGAACGGTGCCGGTAAGACTACCATAATGAGGATAATATCCGGTCTTCAGAAGCCGACTTCAGGGAAGGTTGAATACTGTTTTGATCATAAGGGCTACGGCAAGATCGGAGCACTAGTTGAGCTTCCTTCCATTTATTCGACAAAGTCAGCAAAAGACAACCTCATTTTCCAGTATATGAACCTGGGTCTTAAGATCGATGATTCGATAGATGAGATCTTAAAGTTCATCGGTCTTGCCCATACAGGCAAAAAGAAGGCCGGAAGGTTTTCTCTCGGTATGCGTCAGAGGCTTGGGATCGGCATGGCGATGGCAGGGAACCCTGATCTTCTGATCCTTGACGAGCCGATCAACGGCCTTGATCCTGAAGGAATAATCCAGATAAGAGATCTCCTGATCCGCTTAAACCGCGAGAAGGGGATAACGATAATAATCTCAAGCCATATCCTCTCAGAGCTTTCAAAGCTTGCCACGAATTTCGCGTTCGTTTCGGACGGTGCGATCGTTCGTGAAGTTACGACTGAGGAAGTTGAAAACGCAGGTGGTATCCAATCTGATTTCTACTCGGCTGATCCCGAAGTGCTGCTTAAGGTGCTGAAGGGAAAAGGACTTGAAGCCAGGATCGATCCTCAGACAGGAATAGTAAAGGCAAAAGGTGTCTTTAATCTGACAGATGTTGTCACCGAGGCTTCAAAGCAGGGGGTCAATATTGCGCGGGTAAGCACACGCGAAACCGATCTTGAGACCTACTTCATCAATCTGGTGGGAGGTCACGGCAATGGGTAAACTTCTGAGATTTGAATTCAAGAGGATCCGGATGAACCTTTTCTTCTGGATCATAACCGCATATTGCATCGTATGGCCGATCTTTGTAGCCGGATTCTACAGGCTGATGTTTACTCTTAACATTACCGAAAGCGGCATCTCATTCGGTGAACTCGTTATGTCGGGTGATGAGAAGCGGTACACCACATGGCTTATACTCTCGGCTTTCTTTGCCGAGATGCCCAAGTTCATGGCACTGTTCACATGTCTCTATATCGGAAAGGACGCAAGCGACGGGTTTGTACGCAACAAGATAATCGCAGGTCACTCTAGACTGTCGATATTCATGACCAATAATATCGCGCAGTCCCTGGTTACCGTTTTCTGGTGTGCTGTCTATGTCAGCTTTGGAGCTTTGGGTCTGAAGATAATGGGGATCGGACCTGATATCAACGGCGGTGAGATGCTCATACGTGTTGCCACGGCTGTTGCTGTGCTGCTCGTAATGTCTGCGCTTTTCACGTCTCTGGCAATGGCATTCCGCAACCGCGCTCTGCCTGTTGTATTATCGATCCTGTTTACCATGATAATCGGAACGGTAACGATGGCGGTCGGCATGTTCAATATGCCGAAAGCGGCTGCTGACAGTTACGAGAAGATCTGCATCGAAACGATAGATCATAATGTTTCGGAGGGGATCTATACTGAAGCCGAAGGCGTCGCGCTTAAGAAGATGCACACGAGTGAAAGCATCAGAGGCGGCAAGGCATGGTACGTGTTCCATCCCGTATATCAGGCAACCACTGCAGGTTTCCAGAGTGATTTCGCTATGCCGAATGCACTCGGGCTGGGAGCCCAAATGCGTTATCCGGAAAAGTTCAGTTTTTCAGACGACCTGGCTCAATCTGCAGCGCTCGGGAATGTATTTATAGATAAGGAAAAATACGACAGTCTGCCCGGCGTGACAACATCATATGGTTCCAAGTGCCTTGAGTATGTTTTGAAGTCCGTGATATGGTACGCCGTTATAACTGTTGCGGGTTTTGTAGTTTTCAGAAAGAAAGATTTGTTCTAATGTTTTACGAAGATCACAGATTAAGTATTGTAATAGGGGCTTACGGAAGCGGTAAGTCCGAGATAGCCGTCAATATGTCGCTTGCGCAGAGAAAAGCTTTTCCCGACAAAAAGCTCCTCATCGCCGACCTCGATATAATAAATCCGTTCTACAGGTCGTCCGATTGTGCACCCGCACTTGAGAAATCCGGAATAAAGGTAATCTCGCCGATGTATGCGGGTTCCAATGTGGATGCTCCGGTCCTGCCTCCGGAAATGTTCATTATCTTCGATGATGAAAGCTACACAGGCATTTTCGATATCGGAGGAGAGGACATGGGCGCCACTGTATTGGGTTCGATCAAACACAGGATCGAAAATGCGGATGTCCAGATACTCATGGCCGTAAATACACTGAGGCCGTTCACTTCCGACAGCAGGCAGGTCGCTGAGATGACTGCCATCCTTTCTCAGGCGGCAGGCTTTAAGATCGATGGCTATCTGCATAATACGAATCTTCTTGAAGAGACGACTCCGGAAATAATCGCAGAAGGCGAGAAGATAATTGAGGAAGCTTCAAAGCTTACCGGCGTTCCGGTAGTCGCAACCTGCTTTATGGAGGGAACGAAGATCCCTGACATCAAAGGACATGACCTTTTCCCGATGACCAGGCAGATCTTCTACAATTACTGATCTGAATTACAACGGAGCAAGAATATCCCGGGAGAGATCCCGGGATTTTTTATATATTCGCTACACTTTTTCCTTCGTGTGTTGCCTAAGCATCAGAAAGGCACATCATTGCTGATTGTTTCAGGTGCCGCCTGTGATGATAATGAAGCCATCAAACAAACCAAACAAAACAAACCATGGTATTAGGAAGGACAATGAACATGAAGGAATTAGTAACGACAATTGCGGCAACAGCAGCACTCTTGATAATATCAGTCTCTTTGGCAGGCTGCGCAAATCTTATTCCTGAAAAGCAGACTCATATTGCGGCAAAAGCAGCAGTACAAGAGTTTATGTCAGGTCAGGACGTATCGATAATCGTTGAAGGTCAGAATTCACAGGCTGGTCTTCTCGTATAAATAACCAGACAATAGAGCCTGTTTCTTTCCAAAAGATCAGAACAGTCTTTATACTCATCCTTTACCCCCTTCAAAAACCCCGGAATATTTTATTCCGGGGCTTTTCAACTGCAGGGAGGAACGCGGGCATAAAGAGTCGTGATTGAGTATGTAAAATATTGTTGTTTTGTCAAATAAATGATATTATTTTAACTGGCGGTTGAAAGACCGCGTAAAGAAATAACAGGAGGAATAATATCATGGGATTGATTAGTTTGATTAAGAACGTTGCCGGTACCGTTTTCGGAACGGTCGGTGATGAGGTTAGAGATCAGTATCTTGAGTTCTTTACCTGCGATTCTCTCGGCGACAACATCCTCGTTAAAAAGGGTGCTAACCGTATGCAGAAGGGTCGTAACGTAGGCAGCTCAGAGATCATTTCACAGGGCTCTATTATCGCAGTACCTGAGGGCACAGCACTTCTGCTCGTAGACGGCGGACAGATCGTTGATTTTACAATGGTTGCCGGCTACTACAGATGGGATTCTTCAACATCTCCTTCAGTATTTGCTCCCGGCGGTTTCGGCGAGAACATCAAGAAGACGGTTGTTGAT
>JAIKZM010000115.1 GCA_024682215.1 Saccharofermentans sp.
ATTTTGTCAATAGATCGTGACATATGTAAATGTTATCCCTTGGCTGGCATGAAAACACCCGCCAAAATTCAGTACAAAAGGGGAGAAGTTATTGATTTGTCAGCCTTGCAGAAACAGCGAAAAATATGGATCACTCTTCGGAGATCTCTTCATCCGTGTTTTCCTTCTTTTTTGTTTTCGGCTTGAAAAGCCTGAAGAGAAGGGGAACGAAAACGATGAATCCGAACAGCTTGATAACCTCGCCCAGCGAAGCCATGTATACAGTGCTGACGTCATAATGTTCTTCTGTCACTATTGTCAGATTCGTGCAGGTCTTGACTATGGCATAACACAGAAGACCGGCTGCTATGAATGCTGTAGAGATGACAGTTGACTTAACGGGGATTGTCTCGTATTTTTCCGGATTCAGCTTCTTAACGGATAGAAAGATTCCGGTGAAGATAAGCACGACTGCAGCAATGCCTGCAATTATCTGGATCAGATTATAGTATTCACTCATTTTCAGTATCCCCGTTTTCTGTTTCTTCGTTTTCAGCGCGTGAATTGCTCATGCTGATGGCGGATTCAAAAGTCTTTTCCGTGATCATCTGTATAAGATATGTCGCTCCCACAGGCGTAAGAAGTGCAGAAGGCGGGAAGGCAACTGATATTACCAAAGCCAGGATAAAGATAAGCCAGATCAGAAGGAACTTAGGAAAGTTGATCATGCATAGAGTAAAACTGTTCTTGACCGTTTCCTTTACCGAATTACTGAATCTGGCGACAAGCGGATATACATACGGAAAGGAAAAGATGACCGGAAGCGCAGGAATAAAAGCGATGACCGTGTACCATTCAGGAAGCTTCAATCCGTTGAATCCGAAAAGAGCGAAATAAATGTTGAATCCTGCAATGGCAGTGTAAACAGTATAGATCAAGTGAATTATGATCCCGTGCTTCAAGTTTTCTTTAAACGCGCGAATAAAATCTTTAGTGATCTCATCAGTTTTTTTCTGATACTTGCGGTAAACGGCGTAATAGAGAGCAGATGCAGATGCTCCGATCGTGATAACCGGAAGACAGAACACAAGAAAAAGAGCAGAGATGATAACTACATCTCCGATGGTTTTTGCAGACCTGTACATCCATCCGTTAGTTATGTGATCAAAAGATTTTTTCATTGGTTTAGATCCCTTCAGGAGTCAGTATAAAAGTGAAAAGATCAAAAAGCAAACGATTGCAAACTAGAATGGCAGATATCGTCAGTTGCCATAAACCTTTATTCTCATTGCACAAATCCTAGCATTCTAGCCGAGTAACATCTTGACATATCGACAACATGGTGATAATCTCATTGCAAGTCAACTAACATACAAGCATGCAAGAACCGCGGGATTGTATTTGGCTTCATAAGTTCTGAGAGGGTGAAACGGAATGAGTGTGAAAGAAGAAAATATCCGGCTCAAACAGTCAGAAGAATGGTCACCTAGAAAACTGACACTCGGCCAGAGATTTAACAAGGATCTCCACGTAAACTGGCAGCTTTATGTCATGGTCATTATTCCTGTAATTTATTATCTGGTATTCAGATATGTTCCGATGTTTGGTAATATCCTTGCATTTCGTAAATACACATCAGGCGGAAGCATTTTCGGTGAAGGCCCGCTTACCCTTAAGTATTTCAGGCAGTTTATTACCGGCAAGCCGTTTTGGCAGGCATTCTCAAATACTCTTATCCTTAACGGACTTTATCTTTTATTCAGATTCCCTTTGACTCTTATATTCGCGCTTCTCTTAAACGAGATCAGGAATCTTCACTGGAAGAAATTCGTACAGACAGTATCTTATCTTCCGCACTTCATCTCAATGGTCATCGTATGCGGCATGATCAAAGAACTGCTTTCAACAAGCGGTCCTATCAATGAAGTTATTGCAAAGCTCGGCGGTGAGAAGATCAGCTTCATCGCAATGGCCGAATGGTTCAGAACGATATTCGTGGCATCCGGTGTATGGCAGAGCTTAGGATGGGGAACGATACTCTATCTTGCTGCAATGTCGGGTATCAATCCTTCGCTTTACGAAGCTGCTACCGTTGACGGCGCATCGCATTTCCAGCAGGTTATCCACGTTACAATCCCCTGCATATTACCCACTATCGCAACACTTCTTATCCTTGATATCGGCGGACTTGTAGGATCCGGCGGAGCTTTCGAGAAAGTATATCTTCTTTACAGCCCTCTGACATACGAGACGAGTGATATCGTATCCACTTACGTTTTCCGTATGGGTATCGAGTCAGGAAGCATCAATTTCGCAACAGCTGTCGGTATGTTTGAAGGAGTCATAAATCTCGTCCTTCTTACTATCGCAAACTTTGTTTCACGCAAGGTCGCGGATACGAGTCTTTGGTAAGAGGTTAATTATATGAGTGATATTGAAAAAACAGAACTTAATCTGAAAGATATCAAGGCGCACAATCCGAAAAACAAGATCAAGGAATCTGCCGGATACAAAATTTTTACTGTGTTCAACACGATAATAATGATCCTGGTTTCGGTCGCAACGCTTTATCCGTTCCTTTATCTTATCTCGCAGTCTTTCACTTCCACTCAGGCGATCATAGAAGGTTATACGGGACTCGTACCCAAGGGATTTAATATTGAGACATACCGGTATATCCTTACACGTAATGATTTCGAGTTCCTGAGATATTACCTGAACACTATAATCTACACATTCATCGGAACCGTATTGTCACTGTTCTTTTCTTCGATATTGGCATACCCGCTTTCAAAGCCAAAGCTCAGAATCAATAAGTTCCTTTCTCCGTTCATCATCTTCACGATGTATTTCGGCGGCGGACTCATGGCAAACTACGTCCTCATGCTCAAGCTCGGTCTCAAGAACTCCATGTGGGGATTCATCCTTCCGATGCTCATCAGCACATATTATGTAATCCTCATGAGATCGTTCTTCATGAGCATCCCGAAAGATCTTGAAGAAGCAGGTGAGATCGACGGACTGAACAAGTGGGGTGTCTTCTGGCACATCGCAAGACCGCTTTCCACACCGATCATCGCGACAATGACTCTTTTCTATGCAGTCATGTACTGGAACAACTGGTTCAATGCAAAACTCTATCTGCAGGATAAAGCAAAGTGGCCTGTCGCATACTTCCTCCAGACGATCATCAGAGGCGCCGGTGCAAACGAACCCGATGCGCAGAACATGACCGCAAACATCAAGTCATGTGCAATGGTTCTTACTGTTCTGCCCATTATCTGCGTCTATCCGGCAATACAAAAATACTACGTGCAGGGCATGATGCTCGGCGGCGTAAAAGAGTGAGCTTGTGCTAAATGGGAAACCCCAAGGCAATACAAAAATGAAAAGAAAGGAAGCAATTATGAAGACAACAAAACTTACAAAAGTTGCATCAGTCGGTCTTGCTATCAGTATGCTTTCCGGCCTGGCAGCATGTAACGGCGGTGCAGCACAGACTTCAGAGATCACGACTCTTCCCAGCCAGATCGAGACCAGCGCTTCAGAAGAGAAGGTTCCCTACACTTATGGACTTGGAAAAACATTCAAAGCTGACAAGCCCGTAACCTACACCATGTTCTTCAGCGATGCATCATGGTATGCATATGTTGATACATGGAAGACAGAGGGTATCTTCAAGGAGATCGAGAAGAGGACAAACGTAACTCTTGATCTTAAGTCATACGATAGCAACGACTACATGGATCAGATCACACTCGATATCCAGGCAGGCAACGCAGCTTATATCATCCCTAAGATCTACGATGATTCAAAGTTCGTTGACGGCGGCGCTATCGTACCTATTTCGGATTATGTTAAGTACATGCCTTACTATACGGATTTCTACAACAAGTATGATCTTTCCAAGGATATTCAGACCATCACAAGATCCAACGGCAAGTACTACAAACTTCCCGGCATGAAAGAAAAGAACATCATCAACTATTCTTTCGTTATCAGAAAGGATATCTGGGATAAAGCAGGTGTTGATGTAGTTGCACTTCAGAAGACATGGACATGGGATCAGTTCCGTGATGCACTCAAGAAAGTTAAGGCTTACATGGTTTCCCAGAAGATGTGCACAGAGAAGGATTATATCTGGTCTGACCTCTGGTGCGGAACCGAGTCCGGCAAGGGCAGCGGCGGTAACCTCTTAGGCGTTATGGCAGCAACTTATGACTGCAATGCCGGCTGGAACATTGGCAATGGCATGAGATATAACAAAGAACAGGACAAGTTCATATTCTCGCCTACAACAGACACATACAAGGAATTCCTCAAGGTAGCTAACAGCTTCATTAAGGAAGGTCTCCTTGATCCTGAAACATTCACACAGGACGACAATACCGCTACATCCAAGTACTACAACGGCAAGACAGCCATCATGTCTGTCAACCAGGGTCAGTTTGCTGCTTACGAAGAGAACATGACAAAGCAGCTTGGTGAAGGCAAGTATGAGAACTATGTAATCACT
>JAIKZM010000055.1 GCA_024682215.1 Saccharofermentans sp.
CTCTTCTATCCAGGGCGTGCTTTGATTTTCTTTATAATATCTCTCGGCTGCCTCAATGAACGACGATCTCTTATCCTCTTGAGTCAACTTGGCCATCTCAGTTGTATCTCTTTTTATGAAAGCAGCGAAAAAAGATTGACCACAAGTCATCGTTATCTTCTTAGCTTCCGCATCTGTCATCGGTGCTTTTGTTTCAACCGGTTGCTCTGTTTTGCAGCCGGCCAACGTAAAGACCAATGACAACAATACGGCAATAGACGCAAGCGCCTTCTTGATGTTTACTTTCATTTGATAATCTCCTTTCAGAACAGAGGGCATATTTTATAATCCGGAACCGGCAGACGGAGTAGGCGGAGTGATATCCGGGCCGATGTTCGGACCGGACTCGATTTTACCAAGCATCGACGGGTTATTGACGATTATTTCATAGTCCGTTGTGCCATGACCGCCTTCTTCTCCGTGAGAAGTATAAGAAGTTGTATTATTACTTGTCAGCTCGGATACGGCTGCGCCAGCAACGACTGGTGCGGCAACGTTCTCAGCTTCAAAAGGTTCATAGTCGTTAGTTTCCACTTCGACCGTATTTGATTTATATATATCAACCAAGCGATCACGTTCTGCGGTTATAACGGTGATATAAATGTCGTCGTTATTATCAGGAACATTGTTATAGTCGTTTATTTTGCCATCAAGCATTTGGATACGCTCAACAACGATATCTTTGTCTTTATCCCAGTCGCCGGTCAAATCAGTGTTCCATGTTTCAGGCGGCAAAGTGGCTATCGGTTCTGTTGGTGCATTGTTGGTAATAAAGGTTTCCTTAACCGTGCCGTTTGCAACCATATTCTTATACACGTCGGAGTTAAACAGCGTGTTAACATAGTCGTTGGTAACGTCCGGTGAATATCCGCTTGCCTGAATATCAGAACGAAGCTTGTCAATGTTCACGGTCTTATCGGGGTTGATATAGGCTGATATAACCTTTTCCTGATCGTAGAGGGCAACATAGATTAACTTGTCTTCGGGTATGTTACCGATATCTATCTTCCAAGGATCCAGCTTTCCGTCATTGCAAAGCTCCTGAAATGAATCCGACTTTACGAAGCCTAGTATCATTTCGTCTACTTCGTCTTTGTCAAAGCCGTTCTTTATTAAATCATCTCGTAGGCCTTTAAGGTCAAGTGTGCCGTCAGGCTTGACGTGGTTGAGCAAGACGGCTTTCGTATCTGATACGTCTAGTTTTTCGTCGGTTGGTGTAATCTGACCGTGATTTTCGATAGAGTTAAGATTACAGTCTTTTACAAGAGCATTAAATTTAGCAGCATCACTATCAGGAATAAAAACGGTAACGTGATTTTCTCCGCGCATCACCTTACCTTCTGCATCAAGTTTTGGCTTGCCGTTCTCGTCTAGAATTACCTTGCCCGGTTGCGTGTCAACACGGCTAAACTGAATGCCGTACTTTGCCGCGTTCTTCTCAAATGTCTTATACTGTTCTTCGGTCAATGTAACGCATTGAAGCGTTTTTCCGGTACGCAAAAAGTGGATCATTGCCTTCTCGCCTGCCGACAATTCTTTGTTAGCCTGTACTTTAAGAAATATTTTTGTCAGAAGCTGATATAAGAGCTTGCCGACATAAGCCGTAAGATGAAAGAGCTTTTCCGTGCCGTTAATGGAAACCGATAACAACTGCACCGCTGCGCCTACTTCGTCTGCCATAGTCTTTTCTCCTTTTCATTTATTTGGTTCTGCGGCTTGCTTCAAGCCGTATCAGTTCTGCTTTGTGTCTGTAATCAGTCTCTCCGGTTCCGCCTTTTAGGTCGGTTCCCGGAAGCATTCTTGTCAGCTCGGGATCATTGACATCCAAAACAAATGGGCCAGTCAGTATGCCTTTTGCTTCGCCGGAAACAAGCATGTCATCAAGCTGCTCGCATACAGAAATTGAGACGACATACTGCAAAAGCAACGTTTTATCTCCGGCAAATTCGAGATATTGCCTATATATTCTGTTGATATCGATAATCTTATCTTCGTTGAGATTATTTGATATAGCCTTCCGAGGATTCCCCAGGTCGATAGTCGGCTCCGAAGCTGCGACGCTGCCAAGATTGTCGATATTACTCAGTCCGGTATCGGATATCATTTCGTTAAACGATACAGAGTCCGCTTCGCGTATGAATACTGCAACCAGTTCGCTTTTATCTTCGGACTTAGACTCATTTTCCTTCGGGATACTGAAGTTCTCCAGCTTATATTTGAGATATACGATGCCGTATTGAGCGGCCTGCTTTGCAAAGGCCTCATATTGAGGTTCCTTGAATACAACGCATACCATCGGTACCCCGGTACTGACAAAATATAGAAATAGTTTTTCTTCAGGTTCGTAGTTGTCCGACTCCTTATTTTTCAAGAAAGCGGTTACGAGAAAGCTCGTAATTATCTTGCAGACCGGGCCGGGCAGCTGCATTTGCTTGACAGTACCGTTTATCTTTACCTGAACAACCATTTTATTGTTTGCCATGGTCGGTACTTCTGCGTGTGCTATGTTTTCCATATTATCCAACCTCAATATCGTTGTCTTCTTCTATGTCCGGTTCGGATTCCGCGTCTCGTATCTTTTCGAGATCTATGTTGGCTACTTTAAGGCAATGCTCTTCGATTTTTTGAGCCGTTGATATTGCCTTAAAGAGTGTTTCGGGTGTCTTTTCGAGGACTTGGATCCAGTTCTGAACGTATGCAGCGTGATTAAGTGTGGCATCAGGGGTTGCTTCGAAGTCGTGAGCAACTTCCTCTAATCCGAGATCCGCACACAAGAAAGAGCTTGCGATTTCCGCATTGAGTTCTTCAAGCGCATACGCTTCCGTGCCGAACATATTTGCAATGTCGCGGTTAAGTCTTGTCGGGTGTCCGGTGGAGTGACTTAACTCATGGAGCTGCGTTGCGTAATAGGCCTGCTTATTCCTGAACATCGTGCTGGGTGGCAACACGACGGTATCTGTCTTTGGTGAATAATAGGCTTGGCAACCTTCCTCTTTGTAATTTACACCGAGGCCATTGATAATAGCAGTAATATATTCCGAGTGTTCGATAGGAGCCTGCTGCGGTGCAAGCGGCGGTTCAACACCGTTTACCAACGAGCAGTTAAACATATTGTAAACACCGAGAACGGCAATACGCATATATTCTCTTTTTTCTTCTCCCGATGCGATTAGCTCTTTTGCTTTCTCAAATGTCATCCCCTTGCCGTACTTCTTTGTTTCGGGGTTATAAAATTTAACACCGTAGTAAGTAATGGGTATGCTCTGCCCTTTCGCATCGGATTTAAAGTATGGGCCAGTTATACCGTTTTTCTCACGGTATTCCGATATCTGATTAAAGGTCATCCAGCGGTTGTCGCCGTATCCTCTTGCTTCACAGACCAAAGTAAGAAGCAATGCGTTCATACCTCTATACTTTCTGCCCGTTCCCATGTTTCTTTGAGCGCCAAGCGATTTCCATCCTTTTTGCCAAGGGATCTCGTCTTTCTTTAAGGCAGCCAGATACATATCCACAAGCATCTGTTTGGACTTGTCCTTGAAATGTGGAGTCTGCTGCGGTGTCTCCGGTTGCGGTTCATCTTTCTTTATCTGTCTGAAAGTAACATTTTTAGCCATTGTCTCTTTCTCCTTTATGACCGGCTGCGGTGCGCCTAATGCCTTGACAGTATTTTTTTTTACTGTCTCAACAAACCGTTTCGGATCCTCTTTCAGTTCTTCGTTAAAGTCTTTCTTAAAAGTCGGGCCGCCTAAGATGTAAGAGCATCCTATTCTATCAAGTTCGGTTTTGAGTTTTTCCGTCATGGACTTTCCTGCCGGATCGTTATCCAGGGCGAGTACTAATGTAGTGTTTGGTTTATAGTGATTTACAAGTTCTATTAACCGGTTATAACCGACACCAGTAAGCGCTATGGCTTTACCGTTTACAGATTCAACCGAAAGAGCATCAGGTATTCCCTCAGTAATGAAGATGACCGGTGGTGTATCTTTCTTAAGATACCGTTCATTG
>JAIKZM010000073.1 GCA_024682215.1 Saccharofermentans sp.
GGTTGACTCTCCTACGGAGCTCTATGACAACCCGGTCAACACATTCGTTGCAGGATTCATCGGAATGCCTCCTATGAACTTCATCAATGCTGTTATCAACGTTGAGGGTTCTGACGTATTCATCTCCTTCGAGAACGTTACGATCAAGCTCCCTGAGAGATATGCAGTTGAGGAAGTCCTCGAGCGTGACGGTCAGGAAGTCATCTTCGGTGTCAGACCTGAGGCTCTCACAGACGATATCACATATGTTACAGATCACCCTGAGTCAGCTTTCACAGCAGACGTCGACGTCGTCGAAATGCTCGGTGCTGAAACATATCTTTACGTTACAGTTAACGGCTCACTGCCTCTCACATGCCGCGTTGACCCTACAACTTCCCAGTCAGCAGTTGGTCAGGTTGTCGACCTCGCAGTCGATGCAAACCGTATCCACATCTTCGACAAGGATACAGAGCAGAGCATCATCTCATAATTCGGGTCTTACCAATGAATTATCACGGGCGTTCTTCGGAACGCCCGTTTTATTTTGCTTGCACCTTTCAAAGAAAAATATTACTATTTACAATAGCGTTTAATCGGATATTCTGCGAGAATTTCGTTTGAGGTGTAAAAATGGAAGAAATCAAGAAGTGCATGCGGCAGGTTAAAACGATAATCCCCTCCGGTTGCGGAGTTATGGATACCACGGGAAGGATTCTCGCAGCTACTGACGAGAGCAATGAAGAACAGACAGATCCTTCTTTCAGAGCCGTAATGTCATCTGACAACCTGTTTGCTTCGACAGCTGACCGTACATATCTCAAGGTCTTTATCGGAGAGCAGCTCAAATATATCATCTATATTGAAAACACAGATCAGGATGCGAAGATCAATCTTCAGCTTATCGCTGAATGGCTCAAGACACTGGTAAAGGAAAAAGGCACTGACGCTGAGAAGGCCATCTTTATCAGAAACGTTTTGCTCGATAACGAGATCCGCAACGAGATCCCGATGATCGCAAGAAGCTATAAGATCGACTGCAAGGATCCCAGGCTCGTACTGGTAGTCCGCACTACGGCAGAGCAGAGCGCCGAGGCATTTGAGATACTCCAGAATCTCTACAGTGATTCCGAGATAGCGACAGTCATCTCAATGGATGACACCACTTCGATCGTGATCGTTGACGCTTCCGAAGCTTTGAGAGATCCGGAAAGCGCAGATTCTTTTATCGATGAGACAGGCGCATCCATTCTTGCCGGACTTAATTCCGAAGGCTGCAATGCTAAAGTAGCCGTAGGCTCGGTAGTCGGTTCCTTCATGGATATAAGCAAGTCTTATTCTGATGCCATGACGGCACTCAAGGTCAGCAAGATCTTTGACGGAGATGCTGACATTTCAAGATATGACAAGCTCGGCTTAGGCCGTCTTATATATCAGTTACCCAAGCCCCTCTGCGAGATGTTCATCAGGGAAGTATTCCCAAATGACGCTTTCAGACAGCTTGATGAGGAAACAAGAACGACCATCGATACTTTCTTTGCAAATGATTTGAACGGCAGTGAGACTTCAAGAGAACTTTTCGTACACAGGAATACGCTCGTGTACAGACTCGAGAAGGTTAAGACAAAGACCGGACTTGACCTGCGTAAGTTCGATGACGCCGTTCTTTTCAAGATGGCCACGATGGTCAGGACTTACGTTGATTATCTCAACGATACAAACGACAACAAGATAAGGTAATACATTACAAGTGATAGATTTTATAGACGTAGAGAAGACCTACAAATCTGGGGTCGATGCTCTCAGGGGCGTAAGTTTTACTATAGAAGACGGCGAATTCGTCTTTATTATAGGTAAATCGGGATCCGGAAAATCAACGCTTCTCAAATGCATAACATGTGAAGAGAAGCCGACATCCGGCAAGGTAACCATAGATAATTTTGATATATCCCACATGTCACGTGCGCTCATCCCCGTTCTGCGCCGCAAGATCGGAATGATCTATCAGGATTTCAGACTGATCGAAAGCAAGACCGTTGCCGAAAATGTTGCTTTTGCAGGCGAGATCATCGGCGTTCCCAAGAAGAGTCTTGATAACACGGTAATGTTCTGCCTTTCCGTAGTCGGATTAAGAGAAAAGGCAAATGCTTATCCGCAGGAACTTTCAGGCGGTGAGCAGCAGCGTGTCGCGATCGCAAGAGCACTTGTAAACAACCCCAGCCTTATCGTTGCCGATGAGCCTACCGGAAACCTTGACCCTGAGACGAGTGAAGCGATTATGGCAATGCTCCTCGAGATCAACAGGAACGGTACCAGCGGCAACAAGACGACAGTCATCATCTGTACCCATGACAAAACAATGGTAGACAGGATGAAAAAGCGTGTTATCGAGATCGAGAGCGGCAAGATCGTCAGAGACGAGAAGGAGAGTGGTTACAGCGAATCGCTGTCAACCGACACCAAGAAACTCGCTGACACCAAATCACGCACTTCGCTTTATTCCGGCGCAAACGATCTTGTTACCTACGGTGATGATGAAGATGTCGCATACAACGACAACTTTGATGATCCGGAATTCGTCTCCGATCAGACAAAAGTCCAGACTCCGATCATGTTTAACGATGATCTGACCAAGCATGAGAAGCTCTTCGGCATAGCGCCCGCTCCGGTAAACGAGCTCCCTGCGGAAACAATGCCTGAGGATCTTCCGGTGGAAGATATCATCGAGATCAAAGACGAGGAAACAGAAACAAACCAGCCTGCCGCTGAACAGACCGTTCAGGAAGCAGGCCCTGAGATAATAGAGATCAACGTTTCACCTGAATCACTTACTGCGGCAAACGAAAGCGGTAAGCTTGCTTTTGGTGAGGAAGCTGACAAGCTTTCTTCTGCACCCGCTCCCATAACTGAACCTTCTTCAGTCCAGGCACCGGATTTTGACAAACCTGAAGAGAAGGCCGTCAAGGACAAGAAGCAGCTTAAGGAAGAAAAGCGCAAACAGAAGTTAGATAAAAAGAAGAAGGTCAGAAGAAACGGACTGTTCTCAGAAAATGACATCGATATGTACCCGGAGGACGGAGATTCATGAGCGGAAGAGCTTTTCTCAATTCAGTACGTGAGGGCATCCGCGGAATCGTAAGGCATCCGCTGGTTACCATTGCTTCAGTTACGACCATTACACTTATGCTCATCATCATGAGCATCTTCCTCATGTTTTCAGTAAATGCGCGCAGCATTATGGGCAAGCTCAAGCAGAAGCCGCCGATCGATATCTACATGAAGCTCAACTGCACGGAGGAAGAACTTAACACCGCAGCAGCAAGGATAAAGGCCAACCCGGCAGTTCTCGAGTACACGGTAAACACACCTGAGCAGAACTATAATAATTTCAAAGCTAACCTCGGAGATTCCGCTTCGATCCTTGATGATTTCGATTACAACATGTACCTGCCGTTTACTTTTTCCGTAAGGATCGCGGATCCTTCGATGGCCAACGATGTCTGCGCGGAGTTCGAGACATATGATGGCGTCAGCAGGGTACAGCAGGAAAGCAAAGTCATGGAATTTCTTACCAGGGCCAGCGATATCGTCAACATTGCTACTATTGCATCGTTTGCCGTACTTCTCATCATTTCGATGTTCATTATTTCGAACATGGTAAGGATCTCCGTTTATTCAAGAGCATCAGAGATCGAGATCATGAAGTTTGTAGGCGCAACGAACAACTATATCAGGCTGCCTTACATCATCGAAGGCGCGGTGGTCGGACTTATCAGCGCCATCATCTCCTGGGGCCTTACGACGATAATCTATCACCAGATATATTTAAGGACTATGAACGAGGTCAATGTCACGAGCTTTTATGCGCTGGTTCCGGCCGGTGAACTCATGTGGCACGAACTGTTCCTGCTGCTTATTCTCGGTGCGATAATAGGAGCATTGGGAAGCGGTATTTCCGTACGCAAGTACGTAAGAGTTTAAGAGGTTGTATTTTATGAGATATAAAGAAGAACTCGAAGCGATCGCCGAACGCGAAGCTTACCTCAGAAGAAAATACCTGATGCCCGTTCTTACAGCGGTCATCCTTATCACTGTTCTGATCGCAGGTTCTGCCATCAGGAGCGTTTCGGCAAGAGCTGCTGCTCCCGATATGGCAAGTGTTCAGCTTTCTAACGTAACAAAGAAAGACATCGAAGACGCGAAAAAGAAGCGTGATGCGACCAGGAAGCAGGCCAGATCCGCAGCATCGAAGGTTGCAGCGCTGAAGAACAAGAAGAAACAGCTCAATTACGAGCTTATGGCATTAAACGATGCCAACGACGAACAGCTCGAACAGTATGCACAGATCGCAGCTTCACTTCAGGCAGCTCTCGATGCAAGAGTAAAGGCTCTTGATGACTATATCACGGCCGAAGAAACCCTTGTTAAGCGTACTGAGGAATTCCAGAAAAGGGTTTCCGTCATGTACCAGTTCCAGAACAAGTCGATGTTCGAAGTACTGCTTGAATCCAACAGCCTTGCCGGATTCTTCACGAACATGGAGATAATGACGCTTATTGCGGATGCAGATGCTCAGGCCGTTGACGCTATGAAGACTGCGGTTGATGATGCCAAGCTTCAGAAGCAGCTGGCTCTCAAAGAAGCCGAAGACATGCAGGACATTGCCAATGCCAAGCAGAAGCAGCTTGATGAGCTTTCCGCTCTCATCGGAAAGACGCAGCAGACACTCAAGAATGTTCAGACAAAGATCTCTGATTGGGAAAAGAAGGAAGACCAGCTTCAAAAAGAGTCCGAGTCGTTAAATGATAAGATCAAGAAACTCCAGAAGAAGTATGCGCAGCAGAATATGTATAAGGGCCCTGCGAACGGAAAGTTCAGATGGCCCGTCAACTGGCCCAACGTCACATCACCTTTTGGCTGGCGCATCCACCCTGTCTATAACACAAAGAAATTCCATTCCGGAATCGATATCGGCGGCAGCTATGGTTCACCGATCATGGCAGCAGGCTCAGGCGTAGTCATCTTTACTGCGAAGCCTGTCCAGGGACAGAACACCGGCGGTTCCGGCTACGGCAACTACTGCATCATCGATCACGGCGGCGGATACACTACTCTTTACGGACACTGCAGAAGCGTCTATGTTAAGACAGGCCAGAAGGTCAAGTCAGGACAGAAGATCGGTGAAATGGGAAGCACAGGTACTTCAACCGGTGCGCATCTGCACTTCGAAGTCAGAAAGGGCGGAGAACCGGTTAATCCTCAGAGATATCTTCCCTGATAAGTGACCATTCATGGATAACTTTTACGATGCGCTTGCCCTGTACTATGACACCATGCAGTCAGACATGGATGCGGCTGCCTGGGCAGACTTTATATCCAAACTTATAAAACGCCATTCTAAAAGAAACACCGTGAGCATCACGGACCTCGGTTGCGGGACAGGCAGCGTAACTGTCGAGCTCGCTAAGAAGGGATATGAAATGACCGGGATCGACTCGGCTGAAGAGATGCTTGCGCAGGCTTCAACAAAAGAAGGCGCGCAGGAGGTCATCTGGTCTGTTCAGGACATCACTGATTTTGACATAGGCGGGAAGACCGACTGCTTTATCTCTACCCTTGATACAGTCGATCACATAACTGACGGCCAGGCCCTGGAACGTCTTTTCGCTTCAGTCGGGGAGAATCTCGAAGACGGCGGCCTTTTCATATTTGATGCCATTACGATGCATCATCTTGCCGATACGCTCTCTGACAACATCTTTTATGAAGACTATGACGACTTTACTCTTTTGTGGGTAAACAGTTTTGAAGAGGAAACGAAGATCAACACAGCGGAACTTACGCTCTTTGCGCTGACCGGGGATGGCCTGTACGAAAGGTTTGACGGCGAACTCGTTGAAAAGTATTATCCTTCCGGTTTCTTTGTCACTGCCGGTGAAAAAGCCGGACTTGAACTCCTGGCCGTTTACGGTGAGCTGAAGGATAATGATCCTTCGGAAGATGAAGAGCGTAGTTTCTATGTTTTCGGAAAGAAGGACGGAACCATATGACGGATAATCCGTATTATGTCAGCGGCATGCCGGAAGATATAACCAAAGACCACATTGTCAGGGCGGAGGCCCTCGGCGGTCTGGTAAAGTGTTCGGCGATCAGAACGACTGCCGCGTGCGAGACGGCAAGGATGCTCCATGAGACTTCTCCTGCAGCAACTGCCGCTCTTGGAAGGTTCATGACAGGATCTCTTCTCATTTCCGAATCAATGAAAAGGCCGACTGACACGCAGACGACCATCATCAGAGGCAATGGACCTCTCGGAGGCATGACCTGCGTTACCGACTTCGGTTTCAAATGCAGGGCATACCCTGTAGAAAATAATATACCTACCGAATACCATAAGCCCGGCAAGATAAATGTCGGTGCGGCTGTCGGCAACGGAACGCTTACAGTTGTACGTGACCTGGGCCTGAAGGATCCTTATGTTGGTTCGGTCGAACTGATCAGCGGAGAGATCGCCGAAGATTTTGCCTGCTATCTATTAAAGTCCGAGCAGGTTCCTTCTGTCGTGGCACTCGGAGTCCTGTTGAACGGAGGCAAGGTTGTACACGCCGGCGGCTTTATGGCCCAGCTCCTTCCGGGGGCAGGCGAGGATGAGATCTCCTATCTGGAAAGCAGGGCATCAGGTTTTCCGGAAGTATCGTTCCTTCTGTCTGAGGGTTTCTCACCGGCACAGATAATCGATCTGTTCATGGGAGATCCCGATCTGAAATATCTTGATGCGGCAGAAGTGGCATTTGAATGCACCTGCAGCAGGGAGAGAATGAGCGCAGGCCTTGCCGCGCTGTCCAAGGCTGACCTCGAAGACCTCATTTCCGAGGAAAAACCGGTCGAGACATGCTGCAGATTCTGCAATAAAAAATATGTGTTCGGAACGCAGGAGATAAGAGATTTTCTCCAAAAACGGTAAAATGCCCGTTTTAGCGCACAAAAATTTACAAAATATCGAAAAAACCCTTGAAAAAAAGAAATCCTGAGAGTAGAATTGTTGTCGCACGCTCTGTGGAGACCCACAACTGCGCGCAAAAAAGGCTTTGATAACGGAGATTGCCGCGGACGGCGCCATGGCTGCGCGGACGGATCGCGGGTAACTTCGAAGGAGCCGATGGCAGAACAAAGATCATCTGCCGGTCTCATGCCTTGAAGGCAGGACGAAAAGGGTATTGCAGACACTTGCCCAGAGTCCCAAAGTGCTGTC
>JAIKZM010000075.1 GCA_024682215.1 Saccharofermentans sp.
TTCTCCGATCGTGACTCCGGGACAGATCGTTACGTTCATTCCGAGCCAGGCATTCTTTTTAACGAGAACTTTTCCGTAAGTGTATTTTGTATGCCGCTCGTTCATATCGTGATTGATGCTCGCGATGCGAAGTCCAGGTGCAGACATTACTCCGTCCTCGAATTCGATGCCGCCGGAAGCAGAAAGGATTGCAGAATGATTGATAAATACTCCTTTGCCAAACTTTACGCGGTTTCCGAAATCGCATATGAAAGGAGTCAGTATCCTTACATCGTCAAGCTTTCTGCCGAAAAGATCTTCCAGATATTTGACATAAGACGGATCATCAGGCATACATGCATTTGCTTTCGCACAGAGAACTCTTGCCCGCATCATTTCTTCAACAGCTTCCCTGAAGTACGGTTCTCTGTTATCGGTAGGACCTCCACGGTCCATCAGTTCATAAACATAACCTTTTTCGTATTCCATAACTGATACCTTATGTTCAGATCAATCCGTTAGCTGCAAACCATCTCTTTACGGCATCTTTTGAATTTGCCGCCTGGGAACCTGTGATCGAAAGACCTTTCTTAACATCAGCACCTTTGGCGTACTTTTTTATGTCACGCTCACTTGAACCCATGCCGCTGCCTTCGTTAGTGCAGAAGGGAAAGATCGTTTTACCGTTGAAATCGTATTTTCCCAGGAAAGTTGCAACGGCCATCGGTATCGTGCCCCAGTAGTTGGGGTATCCCAGTATGATGTTGTCGTAGCCGTCAATGCTGTCGATGTATGTTGTGAGCTCAGGACGTGCGTTTTCTTTCAGATCCTTTTTCGCTTCATCGATGCAAGTCATATATACGGGAGAATAAGGCTCTTTCATATCGATCTTGAATGTGTCGGCGCTGATCAGATCATTCATTATCCCCGCGACGATCTCAGTGTTGCCGGTTTTTACGTATCTCATCGCTCCGCCGAAATAATTCTCATCTGCTCTCGAGAAGAATGCTATAAGTGTTTTAGCCATATAGTCTGCCTCCGTTATTGGTTTTCTATGTTTACATTCTCACATGACATCGATAAAATATCCAATAGAAAGAGTAGATATTCGATTTAAAAATTAAATAGCAGGTAAGCCTTCATGAATACCAAACAGATCGATTATTGTATAGAACTGGCACATACATTGAACTTCAGCAGAGCTGCCGAGAACTGTTTTGTAAGCCAGCCGACGTTTTCTTACCAGATAAAACTGCTTGAGGAAGAAGTCGGGTTCAGTATTTTCGAAAGAAGCGGGAAAGGTGCTGCTCTTACGCCGGCGGGAAAACAGTTTACTGCATATCTTACAGGCATGCGTGAAGAAATGAAGCGGGCGATCGAACAGGGGCAGAATTTCAGTGCAAGATATACGGATAATATAAGCATTTGTCTTATGGTGAGACAGGCGGTTTATTTTCTTCCTGAAGCCATTCGTTTGTTTGAGAAGGAAGTTCCCGGAGTTCAGATAACACCTATCTTTCAGTATGAGAACGGTATCGAGACATTTCTAAGAGGAGATGCAGATGTGTTTTTCGCGCTTGAGGAACAGACTAGACATATACCGGGAATTAATGTGCATAGGTTATTTGATTCAAGGATCTATCTTATTGCTCAAAGAAATGACCCTCTGGCAGAAAAAAATCTTATAACAGAAGAAGATCTTTACGGCAGGACTTTAATGGTCGGAGGCGGTTCGCCTCATGCGCTGAAACAGGTTCAGCAGAGGCTTATATCATCAGGAAAGATAGAATACTTTAACAGTCCCGATCATGACAGCACATATATAAATGTCGCTTCAGGCCGCGGGATATGTCTGGCTCCGGGATTCCTTAATGACCACAGCGGACAGCTTTGCTGGATACCGTTTGATTGCGAGGAATGCTTTCACCTGGTGCTTTGTACGCATAAGACGGATAACAGAGAAAGCCTGGATCACTTCATAAGGACTCTTCAGAAAATATATGCGGATGCCGTAGCTTTCCCGCTTTGATGATCTGACTTAATTGCTTGACAACCACCCTTTTCGGAATTAAAATGACACCGTGTCATTTATTTGAGATGAGCGGAGGTCGGTATGCCGAAAGTAAGCGAAGAATACTATGAGAAGAAGCGCAAAGAGATAATTGATGCGGCATACCGCGTATGCGTAAGAAAACCAATAACTTCTGTCGAGATGAAGGACATAATAGCGGAGACGGGCTTTTCGCACGGTGTTATCTACAGGTACTATAAGGACTTGGATGAAGTCTTAAAGGACCTGGTGATCACGATCAACGCAAACAATACGATAGATGAGAAGCTTGACGCGATCCTGAAGAAAGCAAAGCCGGAGCAGTGGGAGAAGACTATCCGTGCGATCTGCAGAATGCTCGCGGATCAAATGAAAGAAGTGGGAACGGATCTTCTTAAGGTCTCCATCTACAGCGATATGATGGCGATGGCAGATCCGGAAAGAGCGATGAACATTGCGCAAAGGCTCGGCAAAGACGAGCAGAGCCCGCTTCTATACGCTACGGAAGCAACGGGCAGATTCCTGACTGAGATAATCAAAAAGAATAAGCTTAAGCCAGTCTCTTCAGTCGATGAGATACTGCAGTTCATGATAGTCACATACCACGGAGTTCAGACGGGTTATGTGCTCACGGAATGTTTCAAGGTCCCTCATGTTGAAGGCAAGTACAAGCCGGAAGACATGTTTGATCAGCTCGCAAAGTCAGTGATCCTGATGCTCGGAGGCAAGGCCTGATATGTTCTTTCACACATTCGGAGATAAAGAAAACAAAGCAGTCATATTGGTGCACGGAGTTCTCTGTCCGTGGCAGATATGGACGGACGTCATCGAAAAGTTCAAAGAAAAGTACTATGTAATTGTACCTGAACTTGACGGTCATACACAAAGTGAACAGAGCACTTTCAAATCAGTTGATGATGAAGCAGCGAAAGTAACTGAATACATCAGGAACGAACTCGGAGGAACAGTCTTTCTTCTCGCAGGCCTTTCGATGGGCGGAAGGATAGCAGCAACAGCAGCGAAAAGCAAAGACATAAAGATCGATAATCTCGTTCTTGACGGAGCGCCGCTTACAAATATCAACGGCTTGATGAAGGTGGTTTTCAAGAAGAATTACAAAGTGATAATCGCAAAGTCCAAGGCCCGCGATCCGAAGATCTTAGAGAGCGCGAAAAAGGATTTCCTGCCAGAGAAAATGATACCGTACTATCTGAACGTCGCAGACAATATGGAAGAGCAGTCGATCGTAAACATGATCGACACTGCATTTTCGGATTTCGATTTCAGTGGGTATCCCGATGAAATGCGCATACTTTTCATGCACGGGACGAAAGGCAATGAACAGGTCTCCAGGAAGTGCGCATTAAAGATGAAGAAAGCAAATCCCCAGACTGAGATCAGATGCTTTGAAGGCTTTGCCCATGCGGAACTGGCCTGTTTCAAGCCGGAGCAGTGGGCTGATGAAGTGGAGAGATTCATATCATGATCGATTACATAAGAGAGAACCTGAGCTACTATCCGATCTACTGGCGGCTACTGTTCAAGACAAAGAAGGAGTTTACACCTGAATATGTATCTTATGGTGAGGATAAGGAGCAGTACTTCCTTTACTATGAACCCGCAAAGCCTGTCAGTGACAAGGTTGTTGTCTGGGTACACGGCGGAGGATGGAACGCGGGCAATCCGAAGTTCTTCGATTATGTGGGACAGACAATGGCAAGAGCGGGATACCGTTTCATCTCGATAGGTTACAGGCTGTCTCCGAAAAACAAATATCCTGTGCAGCTGATCGATGTCTGCAACGCTTATAACGCAGCCATGAAGTATCTTAAAGAAAAGGGGATAGACATATCGAAAACGGTGTTATCCGGTCCTTCTGCAGGCGCTCATCTTTCCTCGATCATGTGCTATTGCAAAGACGTTCAGGATAAGTACAAAGTGGATATTTCAAATGTTATCGGCTACGTAGGATTCGGCGGGCCGTATATATTCAGAAAGAGTCAGACTAAGACACTTAGCATGCTTATCGGAATGCTTTTCGAAAAGGGGTATGACAGGCGTCAGGGTGAACCATGGTCATTAATGACGAAAAACCATGTGCCGATGCTCCTTATCCAGAGTCGTCACGACGGGCTTGTCGAATTTGAGTGTGCTGAGGAATTCGCGCAGAAAGCAGAGACGGTAGGCAATAAATGCGAGATATATGAAGTTGAAGATAAAAGAAACACTCACTCATGGTATACGGCCGGATGTTTCATGTTTACGCGTGAAGAGAGCAGGACGCTGGATAAGTTCCTTTCATTCATTGAATCACTCTGAACCTTTATTAGTGTTATAATGTCCGGGTTGATTTTAGTGTGCTTTTTGTGCCTGAAAGAGGTTGATCATGGGTGATGAGAAGAATAAAGAGAAGATAACGACCAGTGACGGTCACGTCCTTACAGAAGCTGAGATGAAACGCCAGGCCGCTTTTGAGGAGAAAGAGAAAAAACTCCTTGAAAAAGGATATGAGCGTAAGGATATACAGATATCAGTCCTTAAGGCGAATTTCGTCGGTATCTTACTGACTCTTCCTTTTGTTGCCATCATCGCTGCCGGATATATTTTAAGAAACGGCATGTTTGATTTCCAAAAAGTATTGGATGAAAAGCCTGTGCTTTATTTCGTGGGGATCGGCGGCATCATAGCCGCATCTCTCGTTCTGACAGTGGTTCACGAAAAGATACACGGATGGTTTTGGACAATTGGTGCAGAGAACGGCAAGAAGGACATCGAATTTGGTTTTCAGAAGGAGACACTTACGCCTTACTGCACATGCACGTCACCTCTTACCAAGTCCATGTATATGCTCGGCTCCATGATGCCAATGACGATATTGGGTGTCGTGCTCGGTATTGTTTCGATATTTGTAAACAGCTTTGTATTATTGGCGATAAGCGCGATACAGATAATAGGCGGCGCAGGTGACATACTTATCACCACCATGCTCCTTTTCCACAAGACCAAAGGAAAGGACATAGTTCTTCTTGATCACCCGACAAAGATCGGACTTGTCGCTTTCGAGAAGGAAAAAGAGACCTGATCACACTAGCCAAACTCAATTTGTTAAATTGATACATGAACGATACACTGTACATGTAACATACTCTTGACGGAGGAGATTCATGTACAGGGTGTTGCTCGTTGAAGATGACAGCCAGATAAGGCAGGTCATCGGAGATTATTTCGGAAGGCGCGACAAGATAGCGTTGGATTTTGCTGAGGATGGGAATATAGGCCTGACCAAGTTCCTCAACGGATCCTACGATCTGATCGTGCTCGACATCATGATGCCCGGCCTTGACGGGTTTGAACTCTGCAAGATCATCAGGAAGAAATCGGATGTCCCAATCGTTTTTCTGACCGGAAAAGTGAGGGAGGAAGATGCCCTCTACGGCTATGAGATAGGCGCGGATGATTACATCGTCAAACCCTTTTCGATAGCGGTCTTGTACAGCAAGCTGCTCGCCATGCTCGAGCGTACGATACCTGAACACGAATCAAGGAAGATCCTCGAAAGCGGACAGATAACGGTTGATCCTGTGAAGTTTGAAGTAAAAGTCTCAGGTGAAGTTGTCGATCTCCCGCCCAAGGAGTATCAGATCCTTAAGTACATGATGCAGCATCCCGGCTGCGCCATAACAAGAAAGCTCTTGCTTGCTGTTGCCTGGGGCGATGACATGTACATCACCGAGCGCGTAATAGATAACCGCGTGAAGAACCTCCGCCAGAAACTTCGTAAAGAAGGAACCCGCATCAAGACTCTGATCGGAGTCGGATACAGGTTTGATTAAGGGGAGGAGTTACAAATGAAAAAAAGAGGCTATTTCAGTTTTGCGGTTGGAAAGATGATCGCAGGGCTGCTTATCGGATTGATCATCTTCGGAGTGTCTTTCTATTTGATGGATGAAGTGTACGATTCAGCACTCTGGAGAGGTTACTACAGCCGTGAGGAAACGTACAAAAAAGTCATTGCGAACGTTGAGAGGAAAGGATTTAATGATCTGTTTTACGACGTGCTGACGAATTTTTATTCCGTAGACTACCTCAGGATTGCCAAAGTAAATGAAGATGGCAGTCTGGAGAATGTATTTGAAACAAATTATGACGTCATTCCTGTCGAAGAAAACATGCATCACTGGTACTATGTCACCAATGACAAAGAACTTCTTGCAAAAGGAAAGAAAACGTGCCAGATCAATGGCGTAGAATGGGTCATCGAATATAAGAAGTGTGATGAATTATGGAGCATTGGCAACCAGAGTGAATCAAGACTGATCAACAACTGGGATCTTTGCGCAATAACAGAAGGGTATTATGCTAATCCGTTCCTGTGGCTGCCTGGTGAGATCAGCGGTAACTTGCAATACATTCAGCCTATTATCAAGACATACTATGTGGAAGACGATACACTTCATCCGGGAAAGGTGGTTCTCGGAACCGGAGTAGGAGGAGTTGAACGCGGCAAGGGGTGGGATTTTACCGATAAATCAAATGCTGACAAGTACGGCGTAAATAAAAACGATAAGGATATAATCATTCGCGGTATGGGCGGTGAGCTGGAGGTCAATTATCTGACAGTATTCAGCAGAAAAATCCGTCCCGAGAAATTCCTTAATGATAATAAAAATGTTTTCAATGCTCAAAACATAAGCGCGCTCCGGAATAAAGACACTGAACCAGGTTATCCTGATGTGTACAATAACTATATGCATGCAAATGAAGAGAATTGTGAAATTACCGGTTATGCAAATGTGGTTGAGGTAGAAGGACAAAGATATCTGATCGCGTACGCCATGCGGACGGTCTCGTTCGTTAAATTTGCAAAACCGTTCCTTCTGATCTACGTGGCTTTTCTTCTTGTTCTCTGTCTCGGCATTTCCTGTCTTTCTGCAATCAAGCCTTACAGGCAGTATAAGGCGGCGTACGAGAACAATCTGTTCAAGAATAATCTCATCGATTCTCTTGCTCATAATCTTAAGACACCTCTGCAGATCCTTGGCGGATATGCGGAAAATCTTAAGGACGTAAAGGGCGATTCTGAAAAAGACCGCTATGCGGACCAGATTCTCGAAAAAACGCGTGAGATGAACAACGACATTGAGACCATTCTTAAGTCTGCAGAAAAGACTGACAGGGAGTTTGTTAAATGTTCGGTTCATGAGTGCTTTGATGAGGTTGCTACTAAGCTGGGTGCTGATCTGTACATCAAAGGTGACACAACTATCGCAATGGACAAGGACTACTTCAAGACCGCTTTGTTTTGCCTGATCGATAATGCAAACAAATATAAGAAGGCGGACTCGAAGATCGAAGTACAGATTACTTCAAAGCTCATCACGATCAGCAATAGGACTGATTCGGACAAGTTCACTCCTAGTACGGGTATCGCTATTGCCGGAAGGATATTGGAGCAGCATAACCTCAGACTCCGGACCAGTATAAAAGACGGTGTTTTCGAGGCGGGATTTGGAAAGAAGCTAAGCAAGAAATAGTAATTACTTACTTGCTTGAAAGGGGCTGCCGTGTGCAGCCCTTTTTGTTTTATAAAATTCGTCAGAAAAATAATGACTTTTTTATAAAAACAGGCCGTTTCTTATAAAAAACTCTTCAAAAAACATCAGAAAATTATAAGCGGCCGGGCAGCGGTACTGCGAATTAACAGAGAATGATATAATTCAAACACGAGGTGGATCATGGCGCGCATTCTCATAATCGAAGACGATAAAGATATTAATAAGATTATGTCCGGACTTTTAAAGAAGAACGGATACGAAGTCGAATGCGCGTTTAACGGCAAAGAGGCTGAACCTAAGATAAAGTTGGTTCCTGATCTCATCCTTATGGATCTGATGCTTCCCGATACAACCGGTGAAGAATTACTGAAGATTATCCCTGGCAGTATACCAGTTATCGCCGTAAGCGCGAGGAGCAGTGTGGACGACAAGGTCGATCTGTTGTCTTTAGGATGTGTTGATTATCTGACCAAACCTTTCGATAACAAAGAGCTCCTTGCAAGGATTGAAGTTGCACTTAAATTCAAAAAGAAAACTCAGTCTTTTGCATTTGCTAATCTCACGATGGACGAGTCTTCCCACGGTGTGACAGTTGACGGAAAGCCTGTAAGACTTACACCGACCGAATACGCGATAATCAAGGTTCTTCTTATCAACAGCGACCGCGTTATATCCAAAACAGAACTGCTTGAGGCGGCTATGAAATTCACTCCGGATCTTGTTGAAGATTCTCTTAAAGTTCATATGAGCAACCTGCGCAGAAAGCTTAAACAGGCGGGTTTCGGCGGCGAGATCGAATCGGTTTGGGGAATCGGGTTCAGGTTAACTGTTTCTTAACTGTTTTTGAAAGATGCCATGGTATATCCTCTAGCTATGGAGGTGGAAAGCCATGGAATATATCCTTACAACAGATTCACTCACTAAGAAGTATAAGAAGCACGAAGCATTGAAAGATGTTTCGATCAATGTGCCCAAGGGTTCCATCTTCGGACTTATCGGCAAGAACGGTGCCGGTAAGACAACACTGA
>JAIKZM010000129.1 GCA_024682215.1 Saccharofermentans sp.
TCCAATGAATCGGGCGTCCCGACGAGGACCTTGAAATACTGTCCGCCCTGCATTACTTCGGCCGAAGAAGCATCGATCCCGTAATCGGAAGCCTTCTCATTCAGGATACCGGTGATCCTCTCGTTCTCTTTCTCATCAAAAGCTTTCAGGCCCTTGGAAACAAACGAGCAGGATGTCATCTGAAAAGCCAGGCATGCGAAAAGCAAAACGGCTGCCGTTTTCTTAAGTATGGTTTTCACTTTTGATCATCTCCTTCATCACTGGGAAGAAACTCCATGACTTCATCGTCAGGCGAGAAGTTCGTAACACCTGATTCGTCAGAGGTAAGCTCCTCTTTGGGAACTACCGAACGGATGACCGCCGTCAGGACTTCGTACTCTTCCATCATGGCGTCGTGCTCCGTAATGATCGAGGCGGCATCGCCGGCGGCTGCGGCAGCTTCGAGCTTCGCGGCGCGCATGGACAGTGCGGTCGCGCCGATCATCTTTGACGAGCTCTTCAGTGAGTGTACATATATCGAATAGTCAGGCCAGTTTGCTTCATCATAGCTCTTCTGCAGGTTGTTGCCCTTTTCGATCTCGCCGTAAGCGTATTCGGCCAGGAGCGAACGGTAAAGATCAACGTCGTTCTGGCAGTAGCGCAGGCCTGCCTTGGGCTCGATGCCGACTGAACGGAGGCTGGCAAATTCAGCATCAGATGCGGTGGATTCCTCTTCAGGATCCGCAGGCTCGTCCTTAACGAGCTCAACTTTGCGTCTGGGCAGATGCTTTATGATCATCCTTTCGAGAGCGAAACTGTCGATCGGCTTTGCGAGATAATCCGTAAAACCTTCGGAAAGATAACGCTCCTTCGCGCCGATGACGGCATCAGCTGTAAGGCAGATGACAGGCACGTCGCGGCTCAGTCCGTCCTCTGTCGCGCGTATCCTGCGGAACGCTTCTGTGCCGTCCATTTCGGGCATGCGCTGATCCATGAAGATGATATCGTATTTGGTCCTGGCGGCCATCGCGACGGCCTGTGCGCCTGACTCGGCGGTATCGATCTTGATCTTGGTGTTCTTGAGGAGGTTGACGACGACCTTCATGTTGATCTTCGTGTCATCGACAACAAGGATATGTGCCAGAGGCGCCCTGAAGGATTCCCTGTACGGGATGTCATCGGGGGCATTCTCTTTAAGACGGGTCTGGAAGTCGCCGATCGGAGTCTCATTGAGGACCTTCTGCGGTACCGTTGCGGTAAAGATGGAGCCTTTGCCGTACTCGCTCTCAACATCGATCTTTCCGCCCATGAGCTCGACAAGATGGTGCGTGATCGGAAGGCCTAATCCGGTGCCTTCGATGGTGCTGTTGCGCTCCATGTCGAAACGCTCGAACCTTTCAAAGAGCAGCGCCTTGTCCTCTTCCTTGATGCCTATTCCGGTATCCCAGACGCTTATTATGAGATGGATCCTTCCGGTCTCGATCTTCTTGCAGCGGACCTTGAGGCTTACGGAGCCTCTTTCCGTGTACTTGACCGCATTGTTGAGCAGGTTTGTGAAGATCTGGCGCATGCGGACCTCGTCACCCTCAAGTTCGTCGGGGATCTCGGGATCTACTTCGACGGAGAACTCGATGCCTTTGTCCTGCGCCTTGAAAAGGATCATGTTATTGATGTCATTGATAAGCGAACTGAGCTGGTACGGCGCGTTTACGATATCCATGCGGCCCGCTTCGATCTTCGAAAAGTCGAGTATGTCGTTGACGATGGCAAGAAGATTGTGGCCTGCCTTCTGGATGTCGCCCGAGTAAACGCTGATGTTCTCTAAAGATTCCTGGACGGCCATGGGGTCACTTTCGGTCAGGCCCATTGCCTTGTGGTCTTCGCGGATGATCATCTCGTTCATGCCGAGGACGGCGTTGATGGGCGTTCTGATCTCATGCGACATGTTTGCGAGGAAGTCGCTCTTCGCGTTGTTCTCGCTCTCGGCGCGGACCTTCTCCTCCATGAGCTTGCTCTGCGCTTTGACGTAAGGCTTTACAGTAAAGAATGCCAGCACGGCCGCAAGAAGCTGTGTGACCACAAGGATTATCAGATACGTAATGACCGATGCCCTGGACTGCTGGGCCAGCTGGTTGTCGAACCAGTCGCTCGAAAAGTCGGCTGCAACGATGCCGACGACATTATCTTCAGAATCGAAAACAGGGCTGTATGCGCTGTAGAACCTGCCCCACCTGTCCGTGTAGGGAACCTCGTCAACGGAGGCTACGCCTTTCGCGGCCTTGGCAAGCGCTTCAGTGTACTTAACGCTGTCGCCGTAGTTTGCGGGAGTGATCATGTCGAGGTCCATCGTGAAGATGAATTCCTTCGGACCGGTCTGCTTTATGCAGTAAACGTATTCAAGCTCAACGTTGTCCCTGAAGACTGAAAGTGTGTCGTAAACCTTGTCGTATTCATCGCTTCCCACGTTTTCCATGGAAAACGTCTTCATTACTTCGCCGTCAACGGAGCCTGCCGCGCAGTTGGAGATATCGAGCATGCGCTGCTGGATGGCCTTGCGGATGCCGAGCCTGGACATGTATATGGAAACAGAGCAGAACAACGTGCTCGAAATAAGCAAGATGCACTCTACCATCAGTATTATCCTGGTAGACAGGCTGTTCCTGGCTGACACGATGCTTCCCCCCGTTTGATCTTCTAAAATATTATAATAACTGATAACAGCACATATAATCAATGCCGGGAAAATGGTATAATTGTTCCGTTGTGGGTAGTAAGGGATAAGTTTATGACATGGAAATCAAGACCGTTCAACAAGATCGACGCAGATCCGCTTAAGAGCAAAGCGGATAAACAAGGCAGCGATTTACTCTCTGCCGATTCTTCAAAGTGCCCCACGTGCGGCTCCAACATCTTCTATGAGCCTGAACTCTCGGCGATGCTTTGCCCCAGCTGCGGCAATGTCTATTCGCCTGATACGCTCGAGCCGCGCGGCTCACTGGGTGTCAGCAAAGAACACGACTACATAGGTGACGCCAATATGTCCGAAGACGACAGGAAGCGCCACGAGATCGTATGCAACAGCTGCGGCGGCACGCTCGTCGCGGATGAGAATACGATGTCCACGATGTGCCCTTTCTGCGGTTCTCCTGCGCTCATCACAAGAAGGATGAGCCGTGAGTTCAAGCCGGATTACATCATTCCTTTCAAGGTCGACAAAGACCGCGCTGAAAGCATAATGAACAAGTGGCTCTCCGGCAGGAAGAACATGCCCATGGGATTCAGGAAAAAATGCCGCACTACGCATCTGACCGCGCTCTATGTTCCTTTCTGGCTCGTCGACTGCAGCGTCAACTCCGACATTTCGGGAACGGGAAAGAACGGGAGAGGCATGGTAAAGGATTACTACGAGGTCAACTCGAACGTTAAATACTACGTCAAAGGCGTTCCGTTCGATGCGTCCCTCAAGATACCGAACAAGCTCATGGAAGCTGCCGAGCCTTACGATTACAGTGAGATGGTCAGGTTCGAGAGCAAATATCTGCAGGGCTTTTACGCCAATAAATACGACCAGCTTCCGACGGAGATGGTCGACAGGATCGTTAAGCGCATGGACAGGTTTTCGCGCTCAATGGCAGACCAGCTGTCCAAGAGGTATGATTCGTATGAGGACAGGTTCGATAAGCATCTGACATGGCTGAGCGACCTCAGCGTCAAATACTGTCTCCTTCCGGTCTGGTTCGTAACCGTTGAATTCGAAGGCGAAGACTATCAGTTCGCGGTAAACGGACAGACAGGCGAAGCATGCGGACGCGTCCCGGTATCACAATCCGTCGACGTCAGGAACAAGATATTCCGCTTCTGCACGCTTCCCTGGAGGTTCTTCACCATACCGGTCGCAGGAATACTGCCCTGGATCATCACCACCATTACGCTCGATCTGAAGGTATCTCCGTTCAAAACATTTCTCATAATAGCGCTGACAGTGCTTTTAGTGCTGGATATAATCGTCCTGATCACCTCGTTCGTCATGAATTTTTACTGCAGGAAGATCACCGATTTCGGCAATAGGGTTTACGAGCAAAATGACTATGACAAAGATCCGGGACTGGACAGTTATCTGGATACGTCACGCCTTCCCGAGCGCGAGATATCCGAAAGACTGCTGCGCCACTCCGTGCTGATAGCGGATGAAAACGGAATGATCAAGGACGAGCACTCGATCGAACTGTGATCCTTCAGCGTGACCTCGGAAGCCGGGATCAGCTGCGCCACACAAAGTTCATGCAGATATCGGCCATCTCTTCGTCGCTTTCCTTCATCCCGTTGTTGAACCAGTCCAGCGCGATCGCATTGATGGCAGCTAATGATCCGATTATGCCGTAGTGAAATCCGCTCCTCCGTTCATTAAACCGGCTTTCGTTCATGACAGGGATCCCGGAAAGCGAGGTCTCAAACTGATCGGCTCTTTTCAGCATCGCGACCACGGCAGTATTCGCCCTTAACAGCGAAAAGAGCTCAAGAAACCACTGCTTGGGATTGTCTTTATATGCAGGGTCATTCATTCTTTCAGAGAGGCGCATGGTTATCTCTTCCTTGATCTCACTAACGACATCTTCCTTTGAACTGTAATTCCTGTAAAAAGATTGCCTTGAGACTCCCGCGCACCTGACGAGCTCAGACACCGAAATGTCCTTGAGTTCCTTTGTGCGGAGCAGTTTCAGGAGCGCGGTGCAGATGGATTCCCTGGTGATCCTGTTCGCTTCGTTGTTGGACAGATGTCTTATGTCGCCTGTGTTAAGTACCATGGATCTTCTCCTGTAACGGTGTTACAAAATGCCTGCCAAATGTAACGATTAGCCTCAAATTAATTGACTGTTATATATGCAGATGTTAGAGTTCAAGCATACTCTTGATGTTACAAGTGTAACACCTGACTGTCAATGTCACCTGTGACATGACACCGGACAGGTCACGATTATCAGAGCGCAGGATGGGTCAAATATGGAACAGAAAACGAAAAAAGTCTTGTTGGTCATCAATCCTCTGGCAGGTGCCGGACTGAACAGGACGGACGCCGAAAAGATCATTGAGAGCATCAGTTCACAATGCGCCGATACGGAGGTGTTCGAGTTTGAACCCGAGACAGCTCTCATTCCCAGGAAGAAACTTCCGGAAAACAACGACGCAAACCTCGTGATCTCATGCGGCGGCGACGGTACGTTCAACCAGGTCGTAAGTCAGTACCTCAAGCCCGGTTCACTTCCGTATTTTGCTCACATACCTTTAGGCTATACGAACAGTTTTGCCAGGGCCAACGGCATTCCTTTTGACACAAAAGACGCGGTCGATACTGCTTTGAACGGAAGGCTCGCAAAGCGCGACGCAGGTATGGTAAACGGCAGACGGTTTGTTTTTGTCGCTTCTTTCGCTTCCGCTTCCTCACTGAATTACGTAACTTCACAACAGATGAAGAGCGTCTTTGAGTATGCGATCCACATGCTAAGGGCCGTAGGCGAACTTCACATGAACATCGGAACGAGCTTTCACCTGAAGGCCGAGACGGACAACGTTCCGCTTGATGACGAATTCATCTTCGGAGCGATCTCAAACCTGAGCTCGATAGACGGAGACATCCTCTCCAACGACTCATTCAGCAACGACGACGGCAAGATGGAGCTGCTCCTGATCAAGACACCGAAAGACCGCGCGGAGACCGTCGCGGTACTGGATGTCTTAAGAAACGATTCTGTGGATCACCCGCTCATCATGACAATGAAGATAAGCAAAGCCTCTTTTGTCACGGATTCAAAGATCGCATGGTCGCTTGACGGCGAGTTCGGCGGTACAAGCGTGGAATCCGCGGTAGAAGTCCTCAAAGAGGCGTTGACGGTCAAGGTCCCGAAAACGGAATAACACCCTGAAAAGTGTCCCATTGGTGCCCCCCGCTTAATGTATAATTAAGAGGAGCGGTCGGTAATGACACCGCCGGAAAGGGTGCACCATATGAATTCATTCTCTGAAAAGATCCTCGGAAACGTAGGCAAGGTCATCGTAGGAAAAGACGACCAGATCGAGCTTCTCCTGATCTCCCTGCTCGTAGGCGGACATGTGCTCCTCGAAGACGTGCCCGGAACCGGCAAGACAAAGACAGCCAAGGCTCTGGCAGCATCGCTCGATCTTGATTTCAAGCGTGTCCAGTTCACGATCGACCTCCTTCCGTCAGACCTGACAGGCATCAATTTCTTCAACCGTGAAGCCAACGCTTTCGTATTCAGAAAAGGCCCGGTCTTCACCAACATCCTTCTGGCTGACGAGATCAACCGCGCTACCGCAAGGACCCAGTCGAGCCTTCTCGAGTGTATGGAGGAAAAGCAGGTCACGGTTGACGGCGACACCAAAAAACTCGAGCCTCCTTTCCTCGTAATCGCAACGCAGAACCCGGTCGAATCACAGGGTACTTTCCCGCTTCCCGAAGCACAACTCGACCGTTTCCTTATGATGATAAAGATGAACTATCCGACTCATGAGGAGAGCATAGACATCCTCAAGAGATTCGCGACCGATGACCCGCTCGACAAGCTCACTCCGGTAACGAACAAAGAAGAACTCTTCACAATGCAGGAACAGGCAAGGAACGTTTTCGTGTCTGATCTTCTCTACGACTATGCCGCGAAGATCGTTGAGGCAACAAGGGATTCGGCTGACATCGCAGTCGGTGCGAGCCCCCGTGCGCTCCTTGCATTCGTGGCTGCAGCCAAGGCAAGGGCATTCGTCCGCGACAGGAACAACTGCATCCCGGATGACTTCAAGGCGCTCGCCGTACCCGTTCTCGCACACCGTCTCACCATCCGCCTGCAGCGCGCGGTCTCCAAGGAGGGCAGGTTCCTTTCAAAGCGCGACATGGCTGAAGAGATGATAAACAGGATCCTCGACACGGTACCGTGCCCCACTGAAGATTTCAGCAGAAACTAAATGGAACTGATAGTACTCATCGGAATACTCCTTGCGGTCTTTCTGGGAGAGATCATCTACTACCGCATGCATGCGCTCGATAACTTAAGCCTGAAGGTCGACTTCTCAAAGAACGTCGCTGAATACGGTGAGAAGATCGAGCTTATAGAAGTCGTCGAAAACCGTAAGAAACTCCCGCTTCCGTTCATCATCCTCAAGTTCGAGACGCCGCGCGAGATCAAGTTTTTCGACACGGTAAATGCCACGACCACCGACTTCATCTACCGCGAAGACATGCTCACCATGAAGGCTTTCTCAAAGCACACGCGCCGCATCAAGGCCAAGTGCAGCAAGCGCGGATATTACGTGTTTCCGAGGGTTGGCATCACGACATCGGACCTCTTCCTTCTTGAGCGTTTCACCCGTGAATTCGACAACGACTCGCATCTGACAGTCCTTCCCGAGATCGTCAGGACGAGCCTGATCGATGTGCTAGTTTCGGTCACGTTAAGCGAGCTGCAGTGCCGCAGGACGCTTCTCACCGATCCATTCTCGCTCGCAGGAATCAGGGAATACGGCCCGAACGATCCGATGAAGAGCATCAACTGGAAGGCATCGGCCAAGACGGGCGAACTCATGGTCAACCAGAACGCTTCGACATGCGCACAGAAAGTGCATATCTTCCTGAACCTGGAAAACTACAATCCCAAAGGCTCGACGTCGCTCCTCGAAAAGGCGATCGCCCTCACCTACACCTACCTGTTAAAGCTTGAGAAACTCGGAATTCAGTCCACGCTTTTCACCAACGGCATCGACATCCTGACGGGCCTTCCGGTCATATCGGAGAACGATCCCGGTTCTGCCGAAAAGCGCGGCATAATGCTTGCGGGGATCGACCTTAAGACTCCCGTACTGCCGTTTGCGGAGATCTTCGAAAAGTACATCTCATCGACTGACCAGAGCGATTTCATTCTCGTGATATCGCCCCAGTTCAGCGACAGCTTCAGGATGCTGCTGGCTGACATAAAGTCCGTCAGGCCTTCGCTCCTCTGGCTCATGCCCTGTTATGAGACGTCGCCCGAAGTGCATCCCGAACCCGGGATCGCAGATTCGTACCTGAGATGGGAGGAGATCGGCCATGACTGAAGATCTGCGCGACATCACCTCCACCCGCCAGGTAGCTCCGCCGCCGGGCCAGGATACCAGAAGGGTCTACGACAGTTTTTTCGCTGAGCTTCTTCTGTCGTTCATAACGGCGACTTCCCTCCTGTCATGCATCATGGTGATCAAGGGCTTCAGCGAATACATCACGGTGGGGACCTATCCGCAGCTGCTGACCCTGATCCTTGTGATAATGCACACATTTATCAGAAGGAAATGGCCTGCTCTGCTGCCTTGCGTCCTGATCCACGCCGCGTCTTCGGTCATTTTCTTTTTCGCAATGATACTGATCCCGTTTTTCCCTTTCGGTATCAGCAGATCAAATATGTTCTACCTGGGGGTCATAGTTTTCCTGTTTACCCTGCTATCGGTGAAATACCGTCTTAATCCGACATACTCCCCGAGCGAGTCGCAGGTCATCTCTTTCCCTGCATGCATATTCCCTATCTGCGGAATCTTCTACGCCATGATGGGCCGCACCGATCTCATCGAAACCCTCATCATCAACACGATCCTGATAGCGGTCATGTACCTCGTAATGCGCCAGATAGCCGTGTTTGACACGAGGTACTATCACTCGATCCGCAGGTCATCAAGGCCCGCAAAGCTCCTCAAGAGGCAGAACTATCTGACAGCATTGGGACTTGTCGGCATATTTGCCGTCTCTCTCGTCCTTCTCAAACTCCTCCCGATATCTGTCCTTTCCAATGCAGTACAATCGTTCCTTCTTGCGCTGATCCCGATGCTCGTCCGTCTGATCATCGCATTGCTGGACCTGATCAGCAATCTTTTCCAGGGCGTGGAAAAAGCATACGAAACCGAAGAATCCATCCTTGAACCCGACGAGCTGATCAAGGATGAGCCGTGGCTCCGCGTCTTAGGCATCATAATCGCGATCCTGATACTCATCGGGCTGGCGCTCCTCATAATTCACACCCTTAGGATGCTGATCCGCAACGCACCCGTATACCGCAAAGACAAGGAGACCTCCGGTGACGAAAACATCATCGACACCATAGAAGATCTGAGACCTCAAAAGAGAACTTTCCTCAGGAAGAGCCGCGATTTCGGAAAAGGCCGCGAACGCCGCATAAGAAAGCAGTTCTATGAAAAGACCGTGCGCGCAATGAAAAAGGGCCTTCCGGTCTATGCTTCATCAACGCCTGGCCAGATCGAAAAGGTCTTAAGCGAAAAAGGCGACAAAGACATCTCATCCCTCAGACAGGAATACGAGAAGGTCCGCTACGGTAAATGATATGGAACTGACTATCCTGATGCCGTGCCTGAACGAGGCTGAAACGCTGGCTGTCTGCATAAGAAAGGCAAAGATTTTTCTGGAAGAAAACCAAATAGACGGAGAAGTGCTGGTCAGCGACAACGGGAGCTCTGACGGCTCCGCAGGGATCGCTGAAAGAGAAGGCGCAAGGGTCGTATTTGAGCCCGTCAAAGGCTACGGCAGCGCGCTGATAAAAGGATGTGAAGAAGCAAAAGGAAGATATGTCATCATGGGCGACTGCGATGACAGCTACGATTTCCTGGCTTTGATGCCTTTTCTCGCAAAACTGCGCGAAGGATATGACCTCGTAATAGGAAACCGCTTTGCCGGCGGGATCGAAAAGGGCGCCATGCCCTGGAGCCACAGACATATAGGGAACCCGTTTCTCTCCTTTGTCGGGCGCATGCGTTTTCACAGCAGGGTAAGGGATTTCCACTGCGGGCTGCGCGGATATAACACGGAGGCCATACGCTCTCTGGGCCTTAGGACCACCGGCATGGAATATGCCTCCGAAATGATCGTCAGAGCTGAATTAAAAGGACTTAAAGTCACTGAGGTCCCGACTGTTCTAAGAAAGGACGGAAGGAGCGGCCCGCCTCATTTAAGGAGCATGAGAGACGGCATGAGGCACCTGAAGTTCCTGCTTACGTTCAAGGACTGACCTGCTCCGGAGTGCGTCTGTAAACGGCTATCCCGTTGTCCCCGTTTTCGAAGACGAACTCATAATCCGGTTCTGATTCAAGATAGTATTCCATCTTGCTGTCCGTCGAAACGGCAAACCAGTCAAAACCGTATTTCTCTATGAACTTCCCGTAATCGATGTCGCCGGTCCAGGCGTCCAGAGCCTCCTGTGTGAACGCTTTGCTGCCCGCAATGTATTTGTGGTAGAGCTCGGGCCTTGCATCGAAATAGATCTTATATCCGTCGATCAGGAAATACGCACCCGAATTGAAATCGGTATAGAGCGTGACCTTGTCAGGCGCCGGAACGCAGTCCAGCATCTTCTGCAGATTATCGGTCTTTTCGTCTCTGTATCTGAATATGAGATTCACGGAAAGGATGCATGCGGCTATGATGCCCCATCTGACCCATTTCTCCTTCTTTCCGAAAAGATCGAAACCTGAAAGGAGCTGTGCCAGCGGAAGCACGAGAGTCCAGCAGCAGCGCATGTAGAGCACGGACATGAAGATGCACCCTGCGGAAAGAAGAAACTGCGCAGCGGTGAGCCTGCGCTTAAACGCGGCATAAACCAGGAGCGCGATGATCATGGCCATCATAAGCGTATAGCCCGACCATAAAGCGGGCGGCCTGCATTCGAATATGTTGAAGCCCTTGAGCGAACCCCTGGAATAGAACAGATACAAAGTGCCGTGGATACCGTTGGGGTTTATCAGCGAACTGACGATGCCGGTACCCAGAGCCGCCAGCGCATAAAGGTTGATGCCCGGCCTGATGCTCATCCTGTCTTCTTTTACAAAAGGGATGTAGCACAAAAGCCAGAAGACCGGGAACAGGATGTTCGAAGCCTGCCAGTTGACCTGGAAGATAAACAGCGCCGCGATGAGCATGAAAAAGATGCGGATCTCCCTCTTTGTGTGTTCTTCTTTCGAAAAGAACCGGTGCAGGACCGTAAGCTCAAGGAGCGCCACCGAGATCGTTATCGAAAACGGCCTCGTGTTCGTGAATTCACTAAGGAACAGCCACAGGAAGACCGACGCGGTCAGAGCCGTCCTGATATTCTTAAACAGCTCTCTGCAATAGATAAACATGCAGGCGAGCAGGATAAGGTCAAATATAATGCCCAGTATTACGAGGCCGGTGTACCCTCCCAAAGCATATGCAATGTAATTGCAGACATCGCACATCCACTGCTGGACTATTGTCGGAACATCGTCCGTTATAAGCCAGTATGCGGTCTTAGGAAGTGCTCTGTTATTGACAATATATCTTCCGAGATCGATAAGGAAAAAACTGTCGTGATCGGGGTTGCGGATGAGTCCGATACCGGTAACGAATATCCCGATGCCGGCCGCAAGGAGCACATAACTGATCTTATCTGATAATGTGAGACCTTTTTTCTTTTCCATAAAACTGATTATACATCATGCGAAAGAACGTATCTGTTCCCACTCGGAAGTAAGCTTTTCAAGGCTCCAGCAGGCATTCGCAGGGCTCGTGGAAGGCAGGCAGATGCCCTCGCGCAATATGACCGGCTGCATGTATTTCCGGTACAGGCTGAATGCCTTTTTGCCGTTAAGAAAGACCGCCTTTATATCGGCGGTCTTCAGTATGAGACTTATGTCATTTACTTCAACGTTGCGGATGCTCGCGTCAGAAGAGCCTGCGATGTCGCATGAGCCGATAACGTCCCAGAGCGCGATGCGGTTGCGGAGCAGAAACTCCTTCTTCTCACCGATCGTCTGCGGCACCTCCTCACCGAAAACGCCTGCAGTGACTTTCCAGAAACGGTTCTGCGGATGTCCGTAAAAGAACCCTTCTTCCCTCGACCTGACCGAGGGAAAGCTCCCGAGGATCAGGACGCGCGAGTCTTTGTCGAAAACAGGAGCGATCGGATGGAGCATCAGAAGTTATTTGGGTTTCTTTGAACCGCTCTTTTTCTTGGAACCACTGCTCTTCTTAGAGGAGCTCTTCTTGGCATTAGCGGAACTCTTTACAGAGACAACGATCAGCACGATCACAGCTGCCGCAGCGATCCCACCGAAAACATAAACCAGTATATTTGAAGTGCTGACCGTCGGAACGGTGCCTTCGTTCTTGAATCCGTACTTGCCGGATGTCATGTCCTTTTCGATATCGTCGCTTAAAGCCTTGTTTGCCATGTCCTGCTTTTCGCTGGCATCAAGCTCGACCTTGCCGTTGTAACCGACGCAGAAATAACCGTATTCCTTGGCAAAGATGACAGCCATTTCGCCTTCTTTGCGCTCAGCTCCGTAAGCCCATGCCTCGAAATCGGGAACCATCTTTCCCTTCTGGACAGGGACGGTGCCGGCATCTTTGCAGACTCCGGAATTCTTCGCCTCTGTGCCCAGCTTCTTAAGGTCATCGATGCTCTTGCACTTGCCGAGCATCTCGTCAGCAGCAGCTTTTGCCTTCGCCTTCTCATCGGCGCTGGCGGAAGCTTCGGGAGCGTAGTGGAGCGCATATGTGATGTTGGGAATCATCCTCTGGTCTTCGGGAACGTTGTATTCCTCAACGAACTTTTTCTGATACTTGCCCGCAAGTGCCGAATTCTCAAGGATTGCGCGGTAAGCCTGTTCATCGCAGCGGGGTCCGAAATAGATCTTGATGACCCTGTCGAGTGTAAGGCCTGCAGGTTTTGCCTGCTGTTCGTTCATGGTGTTGATGTCATTGTCGACCTGCTTCTTGTCCTCGTCAGTGATCGAAAGACCTGCTTCCCTGGCACGCTTCATAAGGATATATGTGCTGTGAAGATACTTCTCGGCCTGCTCAACGAGGTATTCCCCGCATGTCTTGCCGGTCGTGCCGTATGCTGCGGTAAGATCGATGCGGCCATCCTTTGTAGCCGGAAGATAACCGTATGCGGCATACTGGCTGAGCTGCATGAAAGTCAGCAGGAAATAGTAATTGGATTCATTAACGGGGATCTTCTGTCCGTCAAACACGTACTGGCGGTTGAGGTATTTCGGGAGCTCGGTGCCGTACATGGTATCAAAGTTCATGTTTGCGAGACTGTTGTTTGACTGCTGGGCCTGTGTGGCTACTGCAGTTGTTGCAGCGGTAGTGCTCTCCGTTGTGGTCTCTGCTGTGGTTCCTGTCGTCTCGTCAGCCAGAACAACTGTCGCGGATGACATCATCATTGCAGCAGCAATGGCTGCAGTTGCCAGTTTTTTGATTATCTTCATAATGTACTCCAAAATTTGATTGTTAAGGCGGCTTTTCGCCCGCATTTTGCGATATTACCCTATTTATTATTATTTATCAACGATTTTGCCCACGTTTCCACGACAAAAAAACAGGCGCTCCACCCCTAAGGTGAAACGCCTTTGTTTCGTACAGATAATAATGCAGTTTAGACACCGTCATCATCCTCTTCCTCTATCTCGATATCCTCACCTTCGGCATCCGGATCCATCCAGCCTACCCAGTACTGATTCTCTTCGTCATCAACGTCATTGCCGGAAACGTCATAGATCCAGTCGTAGAAGTCTGCCCCGGCCATGGTGCAGACCTGGGAGACAAAGAACATCTTGCCTTCGTTCGTTACACCGATCTGCATCTTGTCATTGAGGTATTTCTCGCTGAATGTCTTCTCGACATCCTTCATCTGTTCATCGATCTTCTCGCCATTTTCCGCAACGACTTTATAATCCTTGACCTTGACGATCTCCATGTTGTTGTACCAGCTCTGGAGAGCATCCATGGCAGCCTTTCTGATGTCGCTGACACCGCAGATCTCTGCGATCCGTGCATTCTCAACCTTTTCGCCTGTCTTTGTATCGATGTTGTAGACCTTGTATACATTCATGTCGGTCGCCTCATAAGCGATGAAAACGAGGCTGAGTATGCCTTCCTTGGTAAGGTAGGGAATGTATGCAGTGCTGTAAAACTGCAGTCCGTCTTCATTGTTGAGATCTTTCTTGTATTTTTCGAAAGCCTGTGCGATCTCTTTGTTTACCGAATCAGCGTATGCGGATTTGATCTGGAGCTCGGGAATGTGGTATTCGACCTCCTCTTCCTCTCCTTCATCACTGACCTTAGCCTTTTCGACTCTGTCTTTAACAAATTCCGAAGCGGGGTTGGCAACTGTTTCCACGGTTCCGGAAGACTCTGAGGGAGCAGTATCAAAGGTCTCATTTACGGTCGCGCCGGGTGCTGCCGTGCTTGATCCCTGAGTCTTCTTGCTGCAGGAAGCAAGCAACATGACCATCGTGATGCTGAGAATAGCTGCTATTACCTTTTTCATAACTGTCTCCTCGTGAGTTTTGCTATGAATTATAAACATATTCTGCCGGTATGTGTGTTTTATTTGTGTGTTTTTTACGGTTTTAGCACTGAAAACGGACGGTTTTCCGAAGAAACCGTCCGCTTCATTTATAGATCCCCTGTGCCGGTACGAGGTCGGCACATTGATCAGCTTTTTAAGTTAATCTCTTGACCAGACCAGATTCTTATTCTTTTCTGTGTACAGATCATTGCCGTTGGCATCATAAACTGTATCGTTATCTTCGCAGCAACCGTCGAAATATCCGGATACGAAGAATATCTTTCCTTCATTGGTCAGGCCGATCTTCATCTTGTCGTTAAGGTGCTTTGTGTTGAATGACTTTTCGACAGCCTTATCATCCTCGTCTTTCTTCTGGCCCTTCTTCTTGACTACCTTATAGTTCTTGACCTTGTAAAACTTCTGCTTGTTATATCTGGCCTGAAGCGCATCCATGGCAGCTTTTCTGATATTGCTTACGCCTGCGGTCTTGGCGATCCTTGCGTTGTCGACTTTCTCACCTGTTGTAACGTCAATGTTGTAGACTTTGCATTCGATCTGATCATTGGCAAATGTTTCAATGAAGACTATGCTCATGATGCCGTCTTTCGTAAGGTACGCAATGTACTCAGTGCCGTAATCACCGGTGTCGTACATGTCCTTGAATTCCTTCTTGTACTTTTTGATCATCTTTTCCATTGCCTTGTTGATGGAATCAGCATAAGAAGACTTGATCAGAAGAACGGGGAAATGAAATTCGAGAGTAGTATAATTCCATTTCTTTTTCTTTTTGTTATAGTCTTCCTTTACCTTGAACTTAACGACCTTGTCTTTAAGGTAATCCTTTTTGTTACCGACTGTTGCTGCCATAGTTTCCATGGTTACAGCTTCAGTAGTCTCGGAAGGAGTGGTCGTTTCGGCCGTTTCAGAAACTGTGGTCGTTTCTTCTGCTTCTGTTGTTTCCGTTACCTGGACCGCAGCCTCGGAACTCTCAGGAGCGGTCTGCTCAGGCTTTCTGCTGTTGCATGCTGCGAATGAAAACAACATTGTGCAAATGAGTGCTGTTGAAATTAACTTTTTCATAACTGATCACCTCGTACCGGTTTTTGAATTTGTTTTCTGTAGGAAGCTCACCGAACTTCTTGAGTAAAGGATATGAGAGTTTTGTGTAGTCTGTGTGTGGGCTGTGTGTTTTGTTTGTGTGCTTTTTCTTCACAATGGACAAAAAAACGGACGGAATCCAAAGAAACCGTCCGTTTCCTTTATTGTTCTTTGTGCCCTTACGGGGCCGCACATTGATCAGCTTCTTAAGTTAATCTTTATCACCTACCCAGTTCGGATTCTTGCTGTAGTACAGATCCTTGCCGTTCTCATCATAGATCCCAAAGAATTCGCCTGCTCCGGTCTCATACTCGGAAATGAAGAATATCTTGCTCTTATCGGTAAGGCCTATCTTCATCTTGGAGTTGAGACGCTTTTCGCTGAATGCCTTTTCGACATCCTTATCCATGGAGTTCTTCTTTTTGCCCTTTTTCTTGACTACCTTGTAGTTCTTGATCCTGAACTGCTTTCCTTTGTTATATTTTGCCTGAAGCGCATCCATGGCGGACTTTCTGATATTGCTTATGCCTGCGATCTCCGCGATCTTCGCATTGTCGACCTTCTCGCCTGTCTTGACATCGATGTTGTAAACGCTGAATTCAAGATAGTCATTTTCAGAAGTCACGATGAATGCCAGGCTAAGTATGCCCTCTTTCGTAATATAAGCAATATATTCAGTGCCGCAGTCCCCCGGGTTGCCGTTCAATTTGAATTCTTTCTGGTATGCTTTGACCAGTTTATCCATTGCCTTGTTGATCGAATCAGCATAAGAAGACTTGATCAGGAGCACGGGGAAATGGTATTCGTAAGTTTCATACGTCCACTTCTTTTTCTTTTTGTTATAGTCTTCCTTGACCTTGAACTTAACGACTTTGTCTTTTAAGTAGTCCTTTTTGAGATAGACCGGTTCTGCTGCAGTTGTCTCTTTGCTCTTGTCGCCCGTTTCTTTGTCGTCATCTTCTCTTTCGCCTACCCAGAACGGATTGTCCTCGTCATCCAGGAATGTGCCGTCACTGTCATATAACTGGTACTGGAACGTAGGGCTGCCTGCTTCAAATGCTTTTGAAACAAAGATCATCTTGCCTTCATTGGTCAGGCCGATCTGCATCTTATCGTTGAGGAACTCTTCGCTGAAAGACTTCTCTATATTCTTTATCCTTGCTACATCATCTTCATCTTCTTTTTCGGAAATGACTTTATAGTCCTTGAGCTCGTACTGCCCCAGCTTGTTGAAATAGTTCTGGAGTGCATCCATGGCGGCTTTTCTTATGTCACTGACACCTGCTATCTGCGCGATGCGTGCATTCTCGACCTTCTCACCTGTCTTGGTGTCGATGTTGTAGATTCTGTATCCGGAAGATACATCCTCTTCATTAATTATGAATACCAGACTTAAAACACCGTCTTTTGAAAGGTAAGCAATGTATGACGTTACGGAATAAGAGTATGTGACCCCTTTCTTGAATTTACCTTTATATGTCTCATACAAAGAAGAGATCTCTTTGTTGACAGAGTCTGCGTAGGAAGACTTGATCAGGAGCTCAGGCACATAGAAAGTAACTTCGTTATCTATGACATCGTCCTCATCAGGTTCCGTAAGCTTGTCGAACTTGCATTTGACGAAGTCCGATGCAAGATTGGCAGTGGTTTCGGCTGGTGTGGTCGCTTCCGTTAACGGAACCTCAGTCTCGACAATATCCGGAACGGTCGTTTCCTGCTCCTGACCCTGTCCCTGCCCGGATTGCCCCGGCTGCTTGCCGCTGCATGCTGCAAGCGACATTGCGATCGTTATGCTAAGTATTGTTGCTATAAACTTTTTCATGACAGGTAACCTCGTACTGGTCTTGATCTGAGTATTTATTCGCCAATCTGCGATCCGATATAGTTCTTGTTATAGGTCCAGTCTAATTCATCTGCTTTAGGATCGATAACGCGGTTTTCGGGTTCATAAAAGGCTGTCAGTATCTTGCAAACGAAAAACAGCTCGCCCTTGTTTGTAAGCCCGATCGCCATGTTTTCGTTGAGATAAGTCTCAGTGAATGTCTCTTCGAGCTTATTTTCTTCTGCTGTGAGTTCTTTTCCGTCTTTCTTAACCACCTTGAAATCTTTCACCTTGGGGAAATCTATGTAATTGTCATAGTATTTTTCAAGAGCATTCATTGCGGCACGTCTGATGTTCTTTACACCTGCGATCTTAGCCAGACGGGCATTGTCGACCTTCTCGCCGGTTGTCACGTCGATATTGTATACGTGATAAACATGTGCATCTTCATCTTCAACAGAATAGTATTCAATGAAAACGACACTCAGGATCCCGCCTTTCGTAAGATAAGCGATATATCCGGTATCAACGCCATCCGTCGATCCGCTCTTTTTGTAACCTTCAAAAATACTATCGATCTCTTTGTTGACAGAATCTGCATACGCTGACTTTATTAAGATCTTCGGTGCATTACAGCCATCATTATCCTCATCAAAGTACTTTTTCTGGTATTCTTTCCTGGCATTTACAACATAATCCTTTTTCCTGAGGATCTTGGCACTCGGAGCCTTGGCTGTGCCGGTCGGCTCTTCAGTATCATCAGATTCTCTTTCTCCTACCCAGAAAGGATTATCTTCGTCGTCCAATCTCACACCGTCAGCGTCATAGATATAGTTATAGAATTCAGCTCCGGCTGTTGTGTCTATCAGTGATACAAAGAACATTTTGCCTTCGCTTGTTAAACCGATCTGCATCTTGTCATTGAGATACTTTTCGCTGAAAGTCTTTTCGACATCCTTCATCTGAGAGTCTTTCTTCTCTCCCTTTTTCAGAACGATCTTGTAATCCTTGAACTGGAAGATCTCCATCTTGTTATACATATTCTGGAGCGCGTCCATAGCGGCCTTCCGGATGCTGCTGACACCTGCGGTCTTTGCGATACGGGCATTATCAACCTTTTCGCCCGTCTTGGTATCGATGTTGTAGACCTTGTATTCGTTACATTCATACTCACCGCATGAGATCAGGACAAGGCTCAGGATGCCTTCCTTTGTAAGGTATGCGATGTATTCAGTCGAATAAAACTGTTCTACATCTGCGTTATTGTAATTCTTCTTATACTTTTCGAAAGCAGCGTTAATTTCCTTGTTTACCGCATCTGCATAAGAGGACTTGATC
>JAIKZM010000011.1 GCA_024682215.1 Saccharofermentans sp.
CTCCTTTTTCACCTTCCTGTCCATAAGGATGAGACATTTGGTGTAGAGGACCATGAGCGAAAACGGTTTGACCATGTATTCGTCTGCGCCCATCTCGTAGCCCAGAAGGATGTTGTCTTCAGTTCCCAAGGCTGTCAGGAATACGATCGGGCATTCGCTCTTTTCGCGGAGCTTTTTGCAGATCATATAGCCTGAGGGCCCCGGCAGCATGATATCCAGTATGACCAGGTCATATGTGTTGTTCATTACGGCATTCATTCCTTCATCGCCGTCTGCCGCCGTCTCAACTGTCAGTGTGCCGCCGCTCCTGTTCATAAAGAAATCAGAAACTGCTTCCCTTAACTGAGCCGAATCTTCGACCATCAGTATCCTTGCCATTCAAGACCTCCTTGCCCAAGAGGATAAAAGACTAATGTGTAGTCTGTGTGTGGTTTGTGTGTTATATCGGTGTGATACACGGATATTATACTCAATATATAAAAAAATATTGCGAAAACAATATTTTAAATAAGAAAACTGCCCCAAAACGGGGCAGTTCCTGCATTATCCGCTAAAAAGTCGAATGAACTGTTCTTGTAGTTCTTTTGTCCCGGAAAACGTCCCTACTATAGGGACATTTCGCTGTACATTTGAGCCTTTTTAGGCCGTTTGTCCCGAAAGATGTCCCTACTATAGGGACGTTTCGCTGTACATTTGAGCCTTTTGGGGCCATTTGTCCCGAAAGATGTCCCTGCTATAGGGACGTTTCGCTGTACATTTGAGCCTTTTTTTCAAAGCCTGTACTTACAGCTTTACTTCCGCTGTGAACTTATCCTCTGAAATCTTTATCTCCAGTTTATATCCCAGCATCGCGAGGTTGTTGTTGGCGATCGCGAGTCCCAGGCCAGTGCCATGGTTGCCGCGGGCAGAACTTCCCTTCGCAAACGGCTGTTTGAGGTCACGGGAAGTATCGATCTCACCTTCCGATGTATTGCTGATCGTCAGGAGCTTGCCGTCACAAGAGATCTTGATCGTGGTCCCTTCTTTTCTGTAGATGACGGCATTGTTTATCAGGTTTGCTATTGCCTGTCTGAAAAGGCTCTCATCCGTTTTGACCGTAATGCTCTTCTTGTCCAAGGATATGGCTCCGCACCTTAAGATCTCGCTGTCCACGTTTCTTTTCGCACGCTTCAGGAGAGCCAGGCTCTTGGCATAGAGCTGCCTTATCGAAAAGGGTTTTACGACGTAATCGTCGCTTCCGGTCTCATATCCTTTAAGTACATTGTTTTCGGAGCCTAAGGCGGTCACGAATATGATCGGGCAGTCGCTTCTTTTTCTCGCTGCCCTGCAGATATCAAATCCGGAAGCCCCGGGAAGCATTATGTCTAAGATCATGAGGTCGAAATCCTCACCGGTGACCCTGGCCAAAGCATCGTTTCCGTCAGATGCGGTCACCACGTCCCAAAGCCCTGCGTCTTCCTTGCGATAGAAGTCGCACGTGGCCTCGAGAAGTTCCGGTGAATCTTCAACGATCAACAATCTGTAAGACATAGCTTCATCCTCCATGCCAACATCATACTCGTCCGGTATGTCGTCAGTATGTCACGCGTAAGATCAATGCGCAGGCGGAACAGGCGGCCTGCTGTCGCCGTAGATCGCCATAAAGACCCAGAATAATGCAAACACGAAATAAGCAATGAATTCAAGCTCGCTTATGACTATCGCCGCAATGGCCAGCTTTTTGCCTTTTTCCTTTTTGATTATGGACATAATGAGTCCGATGACCGAAAAAATACGTCCTGAAACCGGAACCAATATGGCGAGGATGATCAGGATCAAATTGACAATGCTGGCCGTGGCAACATTGCTGATCAGTCTGTAGCAGCCCATTAAGACCGCAATGAAGACAGGTGATAGGATAACCAGCATAAAACCGGTCAATGCTTTACCGTTAAGTTTTTTCTTCTGATCAGCCATTTGATCCTCCTGTCAAATGCCAATAGTACAGAGGTATTAAACTTGTATTATGTCAGTCCGGATACAAGAATGAACCGTCCGCGTTCACGGTGAAATACGCATAGATGCACGCTTTCTGTTCGCCTGCCGCAAGCCTGTATTCACCGGGCTTCAATGTGCCGTAGTGCGACAGATCGTATTCCTCGGTATTGGTTGCGCCGGCGGGAATTACGATCCCTACAGCGGTCCAGGCAAACGATTCTTTAGCCCTGGCATAGCACCACTTTCCGTTGCTTTTGACTTCGAGCTGGTAGAATCTGCCGTACATGTATTCGCTGTCACCCTCATTGGTGATCTCAACCTTGCCCTTACCGGTCATCTTTGCCTTCATAAATTCAGGGGCGGCTTTATCGTCATCCGCCGGGATCAGAACATCTTCAATAGTATGAACGAAAACAATGCTTGATCCTGACTTGCTGCCGTCGATCGTAAGAGTCAGTTTGTTGTGATACACGCTGGCGATCATGTCTTTGTCCGAATCGACATAATCAATGCGGTATTTACCGTTATCCATAGACATAGAAGCCCTATGGTTCTTTCCGCTCTGACGGTAGATGACCATATATTCGCCCTTGTTCTGCCCGTCTTCGTCAATGGTGATCATCGGCCGGTCATCTTCTTTGAGGTCTGCGGCTCTGGTCGTCTTTCCGCCTGATGAGATCGATTCGAACTTCCAGTTTGAAGTGATCGCGCTGTGTGTTCCGTCTCCGCATGCCGCAAACGCAAAGACAGCTGTAACCGCCATTGCCAGGCCCATTAATCCTGAAGTGATCTTTTTCATGTTTTTCCCCTTTATCTTTTAACGGTCTTCACCAACAGTTCAGCGACGGATCCGAATCGTTAAATTCCGTTTTCTGTTCAAGCAGCATCAATATGTCTTCATCACCGAAAAGCCTGAAATGGTTAAGATCGACACCGACATTAAACCCGTACGGACGGTACAGTCCGCCTGCCCTGTGAGTATGCCCGAAAAGGTTCAGGCACTGTCTGTCGTGATCGACGGGATCATGTGTCAGAAAATATCTTCTGCCGCGGATCTCCGTATAAGCATTCTTCAATATATCCCTAAACTTAAATGAAGGCTCTGAAAGGCAGTATTCGCGGAATTTCTCAAATTCGCCGCCGAAATGGCTGCGGATGACGCGTTCTTCCTGGTTTCCGACAATAAGGATCACGCCGGCATTGATCCGGGACGATACTGCCAGACCGCTCTTAAAGTCTTTCTCAAAACTGTTGTAATTGCAGAAATCGCCTAAGGCATAGATCACATCATCTGATGAGGCCTGCTCATTCCAGATCCTGACCTGTTCATCCGTATATTCCGTCATATTCTTAAACGGGCGGTTCTCACGCTTTAAGATCACCTGTGAATCAGCTCCGAAATGTGAATCCGCCGTATACCAGTTCCTCATTTTTGCTCCTTCCGGCCGAAATGGTAATTCTCAAATGATTATAACATTTTGAGCGTGTGCGTTTGCGTAGATCATCCGGGATGAACTGTCCCGAAAAAATCTGTTAACCGTTTCTTAAACGAAAATATACTCTTTGGTTTCGTTATGTTGTTGAATACTGATAATTAGAAACTATAATCAAAATGGAGTCTATATCAGGAGGATCACTATGTCTGTTTTCAAGACATTCAGGGAAAGGGGCGTGTCTTTGAAGGTTACTTCAAGGCTGCTCCTTGCCGTCTCCATAATCATCACATCCATACTGATACTCGCTTCTGCCCATGCGTTATATAACTTTCGGGCACTTGAAAGATCCACGGACAACTACATAGAACTTGAAGAACAGGCGCTGTCCCTGATGGACGCTTCCGATTACCTTACGGAGCAGGTGCAGTGCTACACGGTCTTAAATGACCGCATCTATATCGAAAAGTATTTCAATGAGGCTTTCGAGGTCAAGAGAAGAGAAAGCGCTATCCTTGCGATAGAGAATGTAATGCCTGATTCTGTCGCGCTTTATGAGATCAAGGACAGCATGCGTCATTCGGTGAACCTCATGAACACCGAGTACTACGCCATGAAGCTGGTCCTCGATGCAAAAGGCGACACCGTCATTCCGGACACCCTAAAGCCGGTAAAGCTCAAGGATGAGGATGCAAAACTGTCTCCTGCCGAAAAGATCGAACTTGCAATGCAGATGGTCCACAATTCGGATTACTACTACCAGAAGAACGAGATCCGCAAAAATCTGAACGACTGCCTCAAGGAATTGAAGAACAGCACGTTC
>JAIKZM010000131.1 GCA_024682215.1 Saccharofermentans sp.
AGTACAAGATCGTTAAGATAGAGATGTAATTATGGCAAAATTCAAACCGCAGACGGATCCGCTCTCCGAGGAGGAGATCCAGGAGCAGACCAGGTTCCGTATCGAGAAGTTAAAGGCGCTCCAGGCTGAGGGCAAGGATCCATACGAGGAACTCACATACGACGTTACCAACCATTCGGTTGAAATCACCGGCGACTACGATTCTTACGCAGGCAAGACGGTAAGAGTCGCAGGACGTCTCATGTCCAAGCGCGGCATGGGCAAGGTATCTTTCTGCGATCTGTACGACCGCAGGGGCAAGATCCAGATCTTCACAAAGATCGACAATCTTCCCGAGGAAGAATACCAGGCATGGCAGAACCTCGACATCGGTGACCTCGTAGGCGTCGAAGGTGAGGTATACATGACGGAGAAGGGCGAGGTATCCATTCTCACCAAGTCTTACAAGCTTCTCGCGAAATGCCTCCACCCGCTCCCGAACAAGTACCAGGGCCTTAAGGACACAGAGATCCGTTACCGCCAGAGATACCTTGACCTCATCGTTAATCCCCAGGTAAAGGATACGTTCGAGAAGAGATCCAAGATCATCAAGGAGATCCGCAACTTCCTGGCAGACAGGGACTTCATGGAAGTTGAGACACCTCTGCTCGTTACCAATGCGGGCGGTGCTGCGGCAAGACCGTTTACGACGCACTTCAATGCGCTCGATATAGACTTAAAGCTCCGCATCTCGCTCGAGCTCTACCTGAAGAGACTCCTGGTCGGAGGCTTCGAGAGAGTATTCGAGATCGGACGCGTGTTCCGTAACGAGGGTATGGATACACGCCACAACCCCGAGTTCACGCTCATGGAGCTGTACCAGGCATACACAGACTACAACGGCATGATGGAGCTCACAGAGTCCATGTTCCGCTATGTTGCAGAGAAGGTGTGCGGCACGACTCTCATCAAGTACGGCGACCTGGAGATCGATTTCGGCAAGCCGTTCGAGCGCCTCACGATGAACGATGCGATCAAGAAGTATGCAGGCATCGACTTCGATACCGTTAACGGCGATGACGAGGCTAAGAAGCTTGCTGACGAGCACCACATCGAGTACGAGACATGGCACACAAAGGGTGATATCGTTAACCTCTTCTTCGAGGAATACTGCGAGAAGAATCTTCTCCAGCCGACATTCATCATGGACCACCCGATCGCCATCTCACCTCTGACAAAGAAGAAGAAGGGCGAACCCGAGAAGGTCGAGAGATTCGAGCTCTTCATCAATACATGGGAGATGTGCAACGCTTACTCCGAGCTGAACGATCCTATCGACCAGCGCGAGAGATTCGCTGCTCAGGATGCTACAGCTGAAGCCGGCAACGACGAGGCAGACCACACCGATGAGGACTTCCTCAATGCGCTTGAGCTTGGTATGCCCCCGACGGGCGGCATTGGTTACGGCATTGACCGTCTGGTAATGCTCCTGACGGACAGCCCGAGCATCAGGGACGTTTTGCTGTTCCCGACAATGAAAACTAAAGAACAATGATAACCTCGAAACCCTTGATTCTATTGAATCGAGGGTTTTTTTATTGTCGATTTTGAATCCATATCTGAATCCATTTTGAATCCAGAGCCCCCCAATAGCGATAAATCGCACATTTTACTTTTTACGATTAAGATTTGACTCCACGAGATAAGTTGCTTGTGGAGTCTTTTTAAGCTATTTCGTTTCAAAGTTAAAAGAATATAACGCTTTTTATTAAGTTACCTCCCTGATAGAAACGAATTATACCGATATAATCCATCTTATTCTCATAGCGAAGGCACAATCGCACATTGGAATAATCTCTGTCGAGTTCATATCCTTATGGTAGAGATGGAGGTGTTTTCTATGACGATTATATGGGGTGGAACTCTCGCTATTCTCCTGAATCGATTTAGGCGAAAGTTATTTCGGGTAACGAGAATTAAACACGACATCGATGCTCAAATCAAAAGGATCGGTGTTTATTACATGTGCATCGATGATCTTCCAATATGAGACGAGGATCACTTGCTGACGAGAGACCGGATCTGATATCTCAATGGTCATCGGATAATGCACTTTCTCCTTCTGACGTCTCCTGCGGATCTCATAAGAAGGTTCTGTGGGTCTGCGAGAAAGGTCACACATGGGAAGCTATCGTTAAGAACAGAGTCCTTGCAGGTAGTGGGTGCCCCTATTGTGAGCACAGAGCCGTTCTGAAGGGCTATAACGACCTCAAGACGGTCTTTCCCAAGGTTGCTAAGACTTGGTCTCCAAAGAACAACCAGAAGCCCACAGAGGTCTCCTCAAGGTCAAATGCTGAGGTATGGTGGAGATGCAAGCATGGTCATGAGTGGAAAGCTCGTGTAGCAGATCGTACTGAAGGCCACGGCTGCCCTTACTGCGCCGGTCATCGTGTATGGAAAGGATTCAACGACCTTGCTACTACTCATCCTCAGCTGATATCTGAGTGGTCTGATAAGAATAAGGACATATTTCCTGAAGCAATTACATGTAAGAATCGATCTAACGTCTGGTGGAACTGCAAGAAATGCGGTAATGAGTATCAGGCCGTTGTTTATGCCAGGGCCAATGGTCGCATCTGTCCTTTTTGTGTGGCAAGTGAGATCCAAAGGCTCAGAGAAATACGCTTTATGCACCGGGAAATAGCCAAGGACTTCTTATATCTCCTTCCACAATTAGCTGTGATCTACTATTCCGGCAAGTGTGGGCTGACCGCATATACAGACTCAGAGGCTCCATTAGGGATGCTGGTAACGGCATATATACCCGAGCTTAGTCTTGTTATAGACGTTTGCCGTTCATCTAATGAGATTTCCTTAAAAGAGTACATAAGCAGCTTCAATGGTATTCGCTACTTGAATATATCCGTGAAGCTATCTGAGACGGAAACACTCAATACAATCCGAAAAGCGTTGTCAGAGTTCCATATTCATGTGGATTCACGTCTTGAGGATGACCTGGAAACAATTAGACGCAACTACTCTCAGTGGAGATTAAAATAGGTCCCAGAAAGTGCTCTGGAACCTATTGTTCTTTGTCGATTATTTTCACGATTTAACGTTCTATCACTTTCCTACTAGTTTTAGAAATTTCTTATCGTTCATTTGCTCATTTGTGATATACTCCCCGTCACGGAATAACGCATAATTTGTAATCGGTGTAGGCGCATTCTGTGCTTCTTCTTTACTTTC
>JAIKZM010000033.1 GCA_024682215.1 Saccharofermentans sp.
CCAGCGTGAGCTTACAACTGCGATCAAGCGCGCTCGCCAGATCGCACTGCTCCCTTACACAGCGCAGTAATCGCGGCCTTTACGGCTTGAACGTATCGGACGCTACCTGCCGGCAGCGATGACCGATACGGTTTCAACAGAATTTTTTAAGGATAATCGGGCATCAAACCGGCACATATTTGCCTTAATGGCTTATAATATGTTCTGGTGATGCCCGATTCCTTTTTATCGGGAATAAACAATTTCAGGAGAATACTTATGAAGGTTATACTTCTTTCAGACGTTAAGAATCTCGGCAAGGCCGGTGATGTGGTCAATGCCAGTGACGGATACGCAAGGAACTTTCTTTTCAAGCAGGGTCTCGCAAAAGAGATGACGGCTGCAGGCCTCAACGAAGTCAAGGTTCAGGCAGGCGCAAAGGCTGAGCATGAGAGGAGAGCTCTTGCCGAGGCACAGGAAACAAAGAAGACCATCGAGGGCAAAACATTCGAGGTCAAGGCCAGGGGCGGTGCAGACGGCAGACTCTACGGAGCAGTTACGGCTGCGGATATCTCCGACACTCTCAAGGCAGCAGGCTTCGAGATCGAGAAGAAGAAAGTGGTCATCAACAACCCCATCAAGAACACGGGAATCTTTTCCGTACGCATTAAGCTTCACCCCAAGGTTTCAGCTGACATCAACGTTGAAGTCGTAACTGACCGGAGCTGATAAGATGAACGAAGATCCCGGATACATGGATAATCTTATAGACGCGGCGGGTCCTTCGCAGGATGATTCCGTCGAGATCGAGATGGCCCTCCTGTCTCTTTGCATGCGCAAGGACAAGGCCATGCTCGAGGCAGTCGAGAACAGGCTCGTTAAGGAGGATTTTTCCGATCCCCGCAACGTGCTGATCTTCGGCACTATCGTCGACATGTTCCTCAGCAATTCCAGCATTGACCGCTTCACGGTCACCAATGAGCTTGAACGCAAAGGCGAGCTGGAACGCGCGGGAGGACTGAGATATATCTATAAGGTCGGAGAGACTACAGCCGTTTCTTCCAGTATCCTGAGCTATATTTCAGCCATCCGGGAGAAGAGCGATAAGAACAAGCTCCTTCAGGAGATCGACAAGGTCAGGGGACTTGCAGTAAGCGGTGAGAAGAAGGCATCTGAAGTCGTCGACTATGCCATCTCATCTATCTCAGCGCTTAAGACTACGGGCGAGACGAAGGGATTCGAGTCTCTTTCGTCAGTTCTTAAGACCGTAATGGTCGAGATGGGCGAAGAACTCAAGCCTGACAGCAATACCAAACTCGTAAAGCTTGGCTTCCCGAAACTCGATGAGATGCTTGCCGGCGGACTCAAGCCGGGCTCGCTCAACATACTTGCCGCCAGACCTGCCATGGGTAAGACGGCGCTTGCGATCAACATGGCAGCCAATGTCGCAGCCACCAATAAGCCGGTTGCGATCTTTTCACTCGAAATGTCAAAGCAGGAAGTTGCAAAGAGGTTCATGTCAGCATCAATGAACAAGCCTCTGACACAGATCCTGTATTCACATAAGATGACTTCCGATGACAAGCGTGAGATCAACAACGCTGTCGTAAAGCTTTCGGATTTCCCGGTTTATATCGACGATACTTCGGATATCAACCCGGTAACTATGAAGTCCAAGCTTACTGAACTTGCGGCAAAGCCTGAATCCAATCCCGCGCTGGTCGTTGTCGACTACCTGCAGCTCATGAGCCTTCCGGGCAATGGCAACAGGTCGCGTAACGAGGAAGTTACCACCATCTCAAGACAGCTAAAGCTTCTTGCAAAAGAATTTGGTGTACCGATAATCGCGCTCTCACAGCTTTCCAGAGGCGCTGCAAAGAGAGACGACCATACGCCTCAGCTCTCTGACCTCAGAGACTCCGGTGCCATCGAGCAGGATGCCGATACCGTTATGTTTATCGACCGTCCTGACTACTATAAAAATGCTGACGATACTGCTCCGAAGAACGGCGACGGTGATGAACCCGCGCAGGAGCAGAATACCGATAACGACAACGTCGTAAAGGATGCTTATATCTACCTGTCAAAGAACCGTCAGGGAAGGACCGGCAGGGATAAGGTCTGCTGGATCGCCAGAAAGACTCTGTTCTACGAGTATGACAAGAACAGGCGCGATCCAGAAGAGGATTCAAGCCCTTATACGAGGACTCAGGATTCCGACAGCGCAGCTTCGAATTATGTTTTCGAAGAGGATGCGCCTGTAAGTGCGCCTGATAATTATGAAGAACCACCCATGGAACCGGTTGACGATGACCTTTTCGCCAACGCAAATGACGATTTTGACAGTAATTTTCTGCAGTAAATGAAGAACGAAACGGGAAACAGTCTGAGACACGAGCTATCCCAAAGAGTTGGGGATTTCTGCCGTGAAAAAGGACTGCTTGACTGCGATGCGGTCATCACGGGCTGCTCCGGCGGACCTGATTCCGTAGCATTGCTGCTGTTGCTTTCTGACCTGATAAAGGAATCCGGAAAGCCGGTCAAACTTTACGCAATACACATAAACCATAACCTGAGACCGGGTGACTGTGACAGGGATCAGGCTCTTACCGCCAAATTCTGTGTTTCGGTAAACGTTCCTCTCAAGATAGAACGTTTTGATGTTGAAAGATATGCCGAAGATACGAGAATGTCCGTTGAAACCGCGGGCAGGATGCTCCGGTACGAGGCTTTTGATATGTATGCCGATGAGCTCAGGGCGGCCAAGGGATACAAAGAGATCAGGATCGCGGTAGCCCATCATAAGAATGATCTGGCCGAGACAATGATGATGAACCTGTTCCGCGGAGCGGGATTGGAGGGCCTCGTCAACCCGAAAGCCCGGACAGGCAACATAATAAGGCCGCTGCTCTGCTGCACCAAGAGCGAACTCGAGGAAATGCTCAGGCAGGAAAACATTAAGTTTGCCGTTGACGCTACAAATCTGGAACCTGAAGGAACCCGTAACGTATGGCGCAACGTTCTTTTCCCCGAAGTTGAAAAGCGAACAGGCGTAAACGCATCCGGATCGCTCAACAGGACATATTCGCTTATTGAGGATGACCTTGATTATCTTGCTTCAGAGGCTGAAAAGGCTTATGACAGCTGCCTCGTGATGCTTGGCAGAAATGAGGTAAGGCAGATCAGGGCGATCGACTGCAAAAAGGCAGGGGAACTGCCTCCGGCTATGAGCTCCAGGGTAATAAGAAAACTCTGGCAGGACACTTTCGGAAACCTTACCGATTTTGAAACGGCGAATCTCAGGCTCTGCAGCGAACTGATCGGAAGGAAGACGGCATCCGGAGAAGTTATACTTCCCATGCCTTTTTCACGCAAGGCGTACAGATTCGGCAACTGGTTCTGTTTCTCTGCAGATAAGGAGGCGGGAGACTGCGCGAGGGCTATAGCCTCTGATATGGGGCTTTTTACAGCTGCCGTCCCGGTAGCCGTAAACATCCCTGTTCCCGAGACATACGGAAAGGATGGCGCGATTGCCGTAAAAATCCCTAACACGGATCTCTGTATTTATATATATTTATTTGAGAATAAGGGTGATTTAGAGTATAATAACTTTTCGTGGTTTTGCCCGCTCGAATCGGCACAGGACGGTAAGCTCGCACTGCTGAATTCATTGGCAGATCCGAAGTCCCGTGTATTCGGAAAGGCCGGTGCATCCGGTTCAAAGAAGGTTACGAGGCTCTTTACGGACATCAAGGTTCCGGAAAGCTCAAGAAGCGGCGTCCTTTTCGCAGCAAGAAAGGATTCCGACAGGATCCTGTGGATCCCGGGAGTCGGACATGCCGAGGGTTTTACGAGTCCTCTGAGCCGCGAAAGATACGGGCAGGCTGAAGGAACAAAGACTGCAGGAATACTTAAGATTACTTTGGAGAGGCGTCAAGATGGCAATTGACACATCGAGGGTTTTGGTAACGCACGAGCAGATCGAAGAAATGCTTACAAGGCTTTCTGATCAGCTCAATCACGATTATGAGGGTAAGCACCTCGTTGTCGTAGGCATTCTTACGGGTGCATTTATCTTCACTTCTGACCTCGTAAGGCGTCTTAAGATGCCGGTTACCGTTGACTTCATGCAGGTCTCCAGCTATGTTGGCGAGATCTCTTCGGGTGTCCTCAAGATCAAGAAGGATCTGAGCTATGATATAGAAGGCAAGGACGTTCTGATCGTTGAAGACATTGTCGATACAGGCAGGACGCTCGCACTTCTCATGGAGCAGCTCCAGAAGAGAAATCCGGCCTCTTTGAAGGTATGCACGGCTTTTGACAAGCCTGCACGCAGGGTAAACAGCTTCGTGCCCGATTACAACGGGCTTACGGTTCCGGACGAGTTCATCGTAGGCTACGGCCTCGATCTCGACGGCGAATACAGGAATTTTGACGACATAAGGATCGTTAGAAAGGTTTAGGTTAAGAATGTCTGACAAAGGTGAAGGAAACAGCAGACCGCATTTCGGAGGACTGTTTTTCTATCTGATAATGCTGGCGGTACTCGTCGTTTTCTCGATGGTGGTATTCGGCAACAATTACGGAAAGAAAGAACAGGCTAAGCTCTCTGATGTATTGGGTTATATCGATAACAAGAGCAATGAGGTTGAGCTGGTCGAAGTTAAAGGGACGGTAGTTACCGTCAGATACAAGAATGAACAGGGAATGCCTGTTGAAGTTTCACAGTCGATCCCTTACGAATATGTTGATGATCTCATTGCCAAGCTCGAGACGGCAAAATCAGAAGGCAAGATCAAGGATTACAACTATACCGAGCCTTTTGACTGGTCGATAATACTGAACATCGGAAGCCTCCTGATGGCAGCGGTCATCATCATCGTGCTCTTCATTAACATTAGCAGACAGAGCAAGGAAGGAAGCAGTGTATTCAGCTTCGGCAACAACCGCGCAAGAGTCTCCGATCCCAACAAGGTCAAGGTCAAGTTCGCGGATGTCGCAGGTTCTGTTGAAGAGAAGGAAGAACTTTCAGAGATCGTAGACTTCCTCAAGTCTCCCAAGAAGTATCAGCAGCTCGGCGCAAAGATCCCGAAGGGCGTACTCCTTTATGGTGCTCCCGGTACGGGTAAGACACTCCTTGCGCGTGCTGTTGCAGGCGAGGCCGGTGTTAAGTTCTTCTACATCTCAGGTTCCGACTTCGTTGAAATGCTCGTAGGTGTAGGTGCTTCACGTGTAAGATCCCTTTTCGCAGACGCAAAAAGGGAAGCTCCTTCAGTAGTGTTTATCGATGAGATCGATGCTGTCGGCCGTAAGAGAGGCGCAGGCCTCGGAGGCGGACAGGATGAGCGTGAGCAGACATTGAACCAGATTCTCGTTGAGATGGACGGTTTTGACGTTAACTCCAACATCATCGTCATGGCAGCAACAAACCGTGTTGACGTTCTCGACCCGGCACTTCTCCGTCCGGGAAGATTTGACCGCCGCATCATGGTAAACATGCCTGACGCGGACGAGCGTGAGGCGATCCTCAAGATCCACGCAAAGAACAAGCCTCTTGCAAAGGACGTAAGCCTCAGGGAAGTTGCTCTTTCAACAGTTGGCTTCACCGGTGCCGACCTTGAGAACCTCCTCAATGAGGCAGCTCTCATGACCGCACGTCACAACAAGAAGGAAATCACCATGCTTGAGGTAACGGACGCAATGTTCCGTGTCCAGATGGGTCCCCAGAAGAATTCCAAGAAGCTCAGTGACAAGGTCAAGAAGCTTACTTCCTATCACGAAGCAGGCCATGCTGTTGTCTTGAGAGCTACTTCCGAGTTTGAGAAGGTCGACAGAGTAACCATCATCCCGGCAGGTCAGGCAGGCGGTTATACTGCATATAAGCCGATCGAGGATACCGATTATTACACCGAGAAGATGCTCCTTGATACCATCAAGATGAGCCTCGGCGGACGTGCAGCAGAAGAGATCTTCCTCGGAGAAGTTTCCACCGGGGCATCGTCAGACCTCAGGCACTGCAATGACATCGCAAAGAATATGATCAAGCGTTACGGCCTTTCAAAGAAGTTCCGCAACATGGTATTCGGTGATGAAAATGAGGAAGTGTTCCTCGGCTACTCCATGGGCCAGGTTCAGAGCTATTCCGAGCAGACCGCAGCAGCGATCGATGCCGAGATCAAGGCTATCATCGATGACTGCTATGCAGAGACAAAGCGTATCCTTATCGAGAAGCAGGCTGTAGTTGAAGGCCTTGCCCAGAGACTTATGACCAAGCTCACCGTTGACGGACCTGACTTCGAGAAGATTTATGTCAACAATGGTGACCTTTCCGCGGTATATCCTAAGGAATACGCCGCTGCTGCAGAAGCTTCCGTCGTCGAGGAGAAGGCACCTGAAGTTGAAGCAGAGTCTGAATCCCAGGCAGAAGAGCCTGTCAAGGCTGAAGAAACACCTTCATGGCCTTCAGAAGCCGCAAATCTGGATCACGATTCACAGACACCTGATCCGGGACCGACGGATTGAGATAAATAAACACTGATCCTAAAGGCCGCAGAAATGCGGCCTTTTCTTTTATTTCATTGACAGTGTAACAATGTTACACCACCATACAGAGATTGCTTATTCACAAATTTGCGATCAACTGTTTTCGTTTGAAATGAATTGAAAAGTAAAAGGTTAACAAAGGCTTACTGTTCTCAAATTGTTTATTTTATTAACAAAAAGGTAATTTGACACACTAGTTTCACAATTCTAAAATATTGATAAGAATTAAAAGATTTTTAGGCTTTATATTTAGTGGTGTTTAGGAGATTACGGTAAGTGGCAGCAAGAAGGAATAATAACCGATACACGATCCGTAAGAACAGCGGGGGTTTCACTCTAGCTGAAATGATCGTTGTGCTCACCATTATTGCGATTTTGGCTGCCAGCGGTATTTTTACTTCTATTGGATATATAAACAGAGCCACATTCAATCAAAACCAGAGTAACGCTGAAACTATCTATCATGCTGTTCAGACCGCTCTTCAGAGGCTGGAGAAGTCTGGAGAGATGGAAGAATGGGTAAAAGGTAAAAAGCAACCGGATAGTACCATTACTGACAATCTGATCACAGATGGAACTGTTTTTGCATATACTGCAGTAAATCAGTCCTCTAATATTTCACTTGAGAGCAAATTCAACACGGAATATCTTGAAGATTTCAACACTAAATATGCAGAAGGTAAGTTGAAACCAAATACGTCTGTGCATATGCGTTATATCCTTACATATAATCCTACGCATTCAAGCAATAAACAGAGTGAATTACTAAAGACATTGATCCAGCCATACTTTTATGATGGAACGATATTTAATGGAACGATAACTGTTGAGTTTGACGTTGAAAAAGGCGTTGATTCATATAAGACTCTTCACCATTCGGCTAAATGTCTTTCAGTATTCGTTAACTCGAAGGCTAAAGATGGTTGGAAGGCAAGTGAAAAGGCTTATGACGGAGGCGTGACTGTTGTACCAACAAGAGCTTTTAATTTCAGAAGAAATACCAGCCGTATTGGTTATTATGACGGCTATTCCGGAACATCAGTTGATAATGTTTATCTTCCTCAGATTCAGGAAGGTATTGTTGTAAAGAAATTTACTTCCGAATATATTACGGAAACTGAAACCGAGGGTGAAGGTGAAAGTGCTGTTGAAGTTGAGAAGACCCACACTTGGCTCACCTGGTCTGCAACATTGGATAAAAATCCTCTCATGGGTGCCAATAAGGACGTTTATTACCGTTTTTCACTTCGCAATGGTGATGATACAAAGCATGTGCTTATTCTGAATGATGATTTCATGATCGATGGTCAGAATATTACCTTGAAGAATGCTAATGATTTCTTGGGCTTGAAAGATAAAAATGAAGGTGAAGAGTTAAACGGATATATGGTAAAGCGTGATGAAGAGTTCACCATGGTCTATACTGATGACGTTAACAGCATAGTCACAAAAAAGAGCATTTCTTTTATTGCGCAGGTTTATGTTAAGATTCTTGAAAACGATGGCTATAAGACTTCGAATAAAGCAGATATCGAGGTCAAGCTCATAAAGATCCCTATGAAGATCTCCTATGTTACAGGCGAGCTGGATGAGAAACTTCAGCCTAAAGACGGTTACTATGAGTATTCGCTTGATCTGTCACGTGCCGTTGATAAATCAGATAATCCCGTAGATCTTATATCTGATGTGGACAGAGCAATTTTATCCATACATCCTAATTATTTCAGTCAGGATACTGATATGACCGATGTAAATGATAATGAGGGTATCATTGCCTTGAAGAAGGAGAGTAGTGCTACGATTGAGCAGGTTACCGATCCTGAAACTACTCCATAAATAAGTAATAGGTCATGATTAAATAAATAATACTGTGATAGAATATAAAATGAACTTGATAAGTTCGTTGACATAACGATATTAGTGTTTTGGAGGGCGTTTTGGCAAACACTGCAGTCAATAATATAGAGAACAGTGAAGGCACCATTTTTTATAGGCGTCGTATCGGTGATTGGATCAGACGATATATTATTGAACTGGTGTTGATCTTCCTTGTTGTTGGCTGTGTCATCACAACAACGGTAATCACTGCGGGCGCAAGAAGAGCTTTCCGTGAGGCCAAGGATGTCAGAATGGCTTTGAAGTTTGTCGGCACATCATATTATGGTGCAAATTCAAGTATTTATGACCCCTCAAAGATCAATGGCCTTGCTGACGGTGCTGCTAAAGATATAGCTGATGTTTCAACCCGTAAAGGTGAAGTATATCTTTATGCCTGGGATGAAAAAGAATGCATGCCTTTGATGTTTGAATACAGAAAGGGTCTATATACGGTTACTTATATTTCAGACAGATATGAGATCAAGGGCAGTGACGAAAGTAACGCGAATCAGATGATGGGTCACTGGGATGTTACCTATTCGCTTAGAATACTTAACTATGATTCTGAATAATAGGAGAGGAAGAAACGTATGCCGGAATATAAATATCGGGCTCAGGATCAAGACGGCAAGATAGTCAAAGGACGTACTGATGCGCCTGATACTTCTGCGCTTCATAAGCGTTTTCATGATGAAGGTCTTACGCTTTTAGATGCGTCCCCCGTAGTAAGGAGAGTTGCATTAAAGCCGTTAAAGAAATCTCAGCTCGCGGATTTCGCCAGACAGCTTGGAACGCTCACAAAAGCCGGCGTCAGCTTGGTTAAAACTCTCGAGATCATTGCTCACGATGAGTCAATTGATACTTATGAAAGAGATCTTTATCTGAAGATCCGTGACAGGATCGTACAAGGTATACCGTTGTCGACTGCAATGGAAGAACTTGATCCCGCATTTCCGTCGCTTTTCGTATACATGATGAAGGCTACTGAGCAGACGGGTAATATCGATGATACTGCGCTCCGTTTGGCAAAGCATTATACAGAGGAAAACGAACTTGAACAGCAGGTAAAGAGCTCACTTACATATCCTAAGATCTTATCCGTACTCATAGTTCTTGTTGTAGCGGTTATCTTCGGATACGTATTGCCGCAGTTTGATGAGTTGTTTTCTGAAATGCCGTCTCTGCCGCTTCCTACCAGGATCCTTATGGCTATATCAGATTTTGTAGCAACAAAATGGTACATAATCCTGATCGTCGGTGCTCTGGTAGTCATTTTCGGAAAGATAATAGTCAGGATCCCGTCGGTTCATTATCAGATTGATAAGATCAAGACGCTGAGCAAATGGGGAAAACTTACCAAAGTAATCTATTCTGCCAGATTTGCAAGGACATTAAGCTCACTTTATGAGGGCGGTATTCCGATCTACAACTGCGTTGAAGTTGCAAAGAGCACCATAGGCAATGCTTATGTTGAAGCCCAGTTCGATGAAGTACTCAAGAAGATATCCGGAGGTGCTTCGGTATCTGATGCTTTGAGAGATGTTAAGGGGTTTGTTCAAAAGCTGCCTTCATCGATCAAAGTTGGTGAAGAAACAGGTCAGTTAGGACCGATGCTCGCTTCCGTAGCGGATGATCTGGATTTCTATTCCAGGCAGGCACTCGTAAAACTGACATCATATATCGAACCGGTTATGATCATCATTATGGCGGCAATCGTCGGCTTCGTTATGATCGCGGTAATCAAGCCGATCTATGACTCTTATTCGACTATAAGTGCAGGTGTATAAGAAAGGTAAGAAAGCTTATGTCTGTAACGGTATTTTTATCTAATACGAACATTCAGATAGTTGACGGATCAGGCACCAACGGCGGTGCCAAGGTTAAGCGTCTGGTATCTGTAAGTGTTCCGAACGGTGCGGTGCTTAACGGCGTCGTAATGGATGAGACTGCGCTGGTCCTGGCGATCAAGGAGTGCTGGAAACTTAATAAACTTCCCAAGAGTAATGTTACCCTGATCCTGAACAGCCCTCAGCTCCGTGCAAACATTATCAACATGCCTCTCTTGCCTGACAAGAAGACTAACGAATTTGTTCAGCGCGAATCCAAGGATTCCAGATTTGAGAAATCCATTTCAGCATGGTATCTGGTTGAAAGGGATTCCAAATCCAAAACCCAGAAGGTTATCTCAGAGACTGCTGATGCCAAGTTCATAAATACTTATGTTGAGATATTCAACAGAGCCGGCATCAGACTTCTTGATATACATGACGGCGTTACGCTGGCGATAAACCTTCTTAAGGGGGCAACACGCAACAAGACAGTCGTATACATGATCCTTGACGGAACATCGCTCGTTACGATCTTCTTCTCAAAAGGTCAGTATTATTATCATTCGACTAAGAGAGTATTTAACCAGCCTGGTTCTAATGAATTTGCCAAGGAGATATTTGGAGCTATCTCTGAGATCCGTCAGTTTGCATCTGCACAGAAACTTGATGATGCAATCGAAGAGATCCAGTTTGCCGGACTTGGCGAACAGCAGGTCGTAAGGCTTTCTGATGACATGGCCGACATTGACAGCAACATTAAGTTGTCAGCTGTTGCTTGTCCGAGTTATGTTAAGTTTAAGGAAAATTCAAAGCAGTTCCCTTATTTCGTATACCCCATCGCCGGTATTTCCAAGATCAGCTCTGTAAGGCTCGACATCATGACGGCCAACAGGAAGGCGGAAGATAAGTTCGTCAGAAGGAAGAAAGCTCTGAAATGGATACTTCCTGCCGGCGGATTCCTCCTTATGCTTGTTCTTACTTATGCAGCTCTTTTTACAATCAACTATTTAAAACAACGTCAATTGAAAGAGCTCAACAGGGAGAACAGTAATCCGGCTATACTTGAAAATGTTAACAGATACGAGAAGATTTCCAATGTCATTACAGGCGTTGGATCAAGACAAGGTGGCTTAAACATACTTCACCAGTATCTGGATACTTACCCGATCCCTGATTACGAGGTTAATAAGATCATCAGCAATGCGGCAAACAAATACGGTGTTTACGTCATTTTCAACTCTTATAATGCCGGTAATGGTGTCTTCAGCATAACAGCACAGTCTGAAGAAGTAGAAAAGATCAACCAGTTTATTGCTGATCTTATGAAGATGGATACATTTGAGAAGGTTGATTACACCGGTTATACCGCCATCAAGGACAAAAGCGGTAACAATGGCTGGCAGATAAACGTTGTATGCTCACTGTCAGCACGCAAGACAGAATCTGACAAAACGGAGGCAGGTGCTTGATTATGAAATTTGATGCTTCACTTAAACCTCAGGATAAAAGAACTATCGGAATAGTATTATATGTTGCTGTTGTTGCTCTTTTTTCATGGTACATGATCAGGCCCGCTGCCATGAAAACAATAGAATTGGATGATAAGATCAAGACGGCTCAAACGACTAAACAGGAATATAAAATGAAATCCCTGCAGCTTGGAACAGCTGAGATCCTTTATAATAAGGCTGTTACTGACATAACCGCTTCAACGAAGGATTTCTATGATGTTTTGGATAACTCCAAGATAGAGAAGATGGGAACATCTTATATTCTCGGATACGGTCTTACCCCGGTTGATTTTGCAGTGGATATCAGAGACGGATCCTTTATCAGCGAATCACCTTATACATATGCAAAGCTCAAGAAAGAGAAAGCTGCTGTCAGTGCTCCTGCTATTGATACCACAACAACTGTAAAAGATAAGAGTGCCATGACAGCTCTTGATGTTAAATCTCTTCAAACGTATTATGCACAGGCAATCGCAGGTGTTACCTCAACAGTGCCCGCTGAAGTACAGGTTGCAAAGATCACTATCGTTATACAGGGACCTCAGGAAAAGTGCCAGTCGTTGATCAACAATATTACCAAGAAACCTTCTATCAGAGTTATCGGGTTTTCTTGGAAAGATGCAAAAGAAGTCTGGGTTGAAGATGATAAGGGCAACAAGACTCTTATGAATCCGGAATACAAGGAATTAAAGATGGATCTCTATTTCTATATGACTGAGAAACCGAATTTTGAAAATAGCGAGGCATAACACATGGATAACAATGTTCAGGCCAGCAAGATTAGAATAGGTGATCTGCTCGTATCGGCAGGCTATATTACCGAGGCTCAGTTAAAAGAAGCGCTTACTGTTCAGAAAGAATCTCAGGGAAAACGTGTAGGTGAAGTTCTCCAGGAACTTGGTTATGCAACCGAGAAACAGATCCTAACGGCCCTTGCAGACAGACTTGGCACTGTTCTGATCGATATTGCCACATATAAGATCGATGTTGAAGCGGTTAAGCTGATCCCTAAGCAGATGGCTGAGCAGTATATCATGCTACCTGTGGCAAACAACGAAGGCCAGATCATACTTGCTGTTAACGATCCTCTCAACCTGTATGCTATCGAGGACATCAGACAGACGATCGGTATGCCGGTCGATACTGTTCTTGCCGAACTTGAGCCGCTTAAGAGTGCGATCGAATATAATTATGCCGAGATCAAAGCAAAGGCAGCAGCAGAAAATGCTAATGTTAATGCTACGGGTATGGATGTCGATGAACTTGTCATCGATACCAGTGCCGGTGCAGATGATGCTCCTATCATCAATCTCGTTAACTCGCTTCTGGACAAGGCTTTCTCTGATAACGCATCAGATATCCATATTGAGCCGTTCGAGCGTAATGTCATGGTCAGGATGCGTATCGACGGTACGCTCCTTGATTACATCACTCTCCAGAAGAACGTTCAGGATTCGTTGGTTGCCAGAATCAAGATCATGGGTGAGATGGATATTGCCGAGCGCCGTATCCCTCAGGATGGTCACTTCAGAGTAAGGATCCAGGGCCAGATCGTTAACGTCCGTGTTAACGTAATCCCTACCGTATTCGGTGAAAAGGTCGTTATGCGTCTGATCATGTCGGTCGTTGAGATCGATCACAATGAGACCTTCGGTATGGCTGATGATGCATATAAGAAGTTCTCTGAAATGCTCAAGATGCCTAACGGACTAATTTATATCACGGGTCCTACGGGTTCTGGTAAGTCAACGACGCTTTATAACGCATTGGGCTCGTTATCTCATAAGCAGATCAATATCAGTACGATCGAGGATCCTGTCGAGAAGAATCTTCCAAGGCTCAATCAGGTTCAGGTTCATCCTCAGGCAGGATTGACATTTGAGATCGGACTCAGGGCACTCATGCGTCAGGACCCTGACGTAATCATGGTAGGTGAGACACGCGATGCCGAGACCGCCACAATAGCCATCAGAGCCGCTATAACGGGCCACCTCGTTCTTTCGACACTGCATACCAACGATGCTGCGTCTACTGTCGTAAGACTCATTGACATGGGGTCTGAGCCTTATCTGTTATCCTCTGCTCTTGCAGGAGTTGTTGCCCAGAGACTTGTTCGTAAGGTATGCCCGCATTGCAACAGGATAGAGCGTCTGACTGAAGCTCAGATAGATTTCGTCGGCCATGACATTCCCAATGCAAGAAAGGCAGTCGGATGCGCTCATTGCCACGGCGCCGGCTATCTCGGCCGTACCGCCATCCATGAAGTCCTTGTAATCGACAAAGAGCTCCGTAAGATGGTTGCAGCAAATGCAACGGCAGAAGAGATGAAGAAATACGCTATAGCAAACCAGGGCATGGTAACTCTCAAGCAGGCTTGTATAAAGCTTGTCGAGCAGGGTATTACCACTATGGAAGAACTTGAGCGTGTCGCATATTATGACGACTGATAAGAAACAGACAAATAAGCTTATTAAAGACATGGGAGCGGTTTTCACTCCCGTGTTTTATATTTTCGGCATAGTAGCCGTAGCTTCAGCCATAATCGTATACGGTTTTGAATTGATAACAGTATTAATCTCTTTTTTCCTTATATTATTAGCAGCTTGCGCTGCTTCTGATATCAATAAGGGAATAGTACCTGATCTGTTATGTATATTATTGGCGGTTCTGGCCGTCATAAGCTTCTTTGTTGAAACCATAGACTTACAAAGCATCGTCAGCCGTATCTGCGGAGCCCTGGTAATGTCTGTGCCCATGCTGATAGCGGCTTTGCTCATAAAAGGCGGTTTCGGAGGCGGAGATATAAAGATGATGGCCGCTGCAGGCCTGTTTTTGGGGCTTGACAGGACCATAATAGCCGGATTAATAGCCTTTTTTATAGCCGGAATATATGGGGTTTATATTCTGTTAACAAAAAAGAAGGGTGCCAGGGATAATATCAAATTAGCGCCATATTTGGCTTTAGGATGCGCATTTTCAGCACTTTTCGGGTCTGTATTCATGGAGATCCTGAGGCTCAAAATATAGGGTTTCCGTTCACAAACCGTTTGCAAACAAGGGGTTTTGCGGTTTCGGGTTAATAATATGTTACCCAACAATGAATTGTGGCGAAAATGTGTTGAAGTTCGATTTTGGATGGGTTATAGTAAGACCATCAAGCAAGTCAAGCGAATTTGACAAAAACACAAACTCACTCAAAGGGTGATAAAAAACAAGGAGGTCACGAAAATGAAAAAGACAGTTAAGGCATCAAAGAAGGGTTTCACATTAGTTGAGCTTATCGTAGTTCTCGTTATCCTCGCAGTTCTCGCAGCAATGCTCGTTCCTGCACTTGTTGGATACGTAGACAAGGCAAAGGCAGAGAAGGAATATCAGACAGCAGCTACAGTTTATGGCGCAGCTCAGGCAACAATCACAGAGATGTATGGTAGAGATGCAATCACCACCGGCTCCGGCACAATTTCCAAGGGCACCACAGCAAAATCATTCTCTTATGGTAAGCAGGTCCTTTCACTCGCAGGTGTTGATTCAAATGCAGTTAAGTCTTTCACATTCTCCTATAAGAACTACATTATCACTGGTGGCGACGTTTATATCAATGGTCAGCAGTATCACCTTGATATCACAAACGGAGTTCCTTCATGGTCAGCTCCTAAGAAGACTACTTGATCAAGGTTTAAATTGATTAATTGATTAATTAGCAATAAAGCGCCGGGTTTGAAAGAACCCGGCGCTTTCATAAAAAGACAGATTAAAACAAAACAAAGCCGCCGAACGTATTTCTTACTTCTTATATAGGGTGTATAATTGTTATATGATCCGCAAGAGTTTTAAAAGGTAACCTTATGAAACGGATAAGACGCGACAACTTGATAAAAAGGACCGCCTCGATATTGGGGAACAATGAAGGTGCCAGTTTGGTGCTCGTTGCTATTCTTGCGATCGTAGTCCTTACGGCAGTTGTCATTTTAAGAGTTACTACCTCAACCTTTATGGCATCAGCAAACAGGCAGCTTAATCAGGATCAGGCTTATGAACTTGCTGCAAGCTTGGGTTCTTCCATTGATGAGTTGATCGCTGATGGAAAATACAGTTTGGATGATATAGATAGCGACAAGACGATTTATTCTCATTCCGGTTTCAGCGGACTTCCCAATGCTTCTGTTGAAGCGATGATCGATGTTGAACCTGATGTAAAGGTCCTTAGAGTTACTGCCAAAGTCGGCAAAGCCCAATATGTTTATACCAAGGAGTATCTGCCATGAAGATCATAGCAAAGACAAGGGCAGTGTTGATTTCTACTAGGGCCGAGACAGTAGTCGAGGTTACTGTTGCATTTTTGGTAATGTCTTTGGTCATGGTGCTTTTTGCTCAGGGTATGAGATATGCCCAGACAGCTGAGAATTATGCTGTAGGAAAGACCAATGATTGTGATAAGGCTATGCTTAAGCTCCAGAATGTTGTAGCAGGAAAAGATGGTACCGGAGTTACTGATAAAGATGTTACTGACGAAGATATGCTTAAACTTGATGGAAAAGATGATCTGCTTAAGCTTAAGAGATATGCCGTGACACTTCCTTCAGGCGGCGACACGAACACGTTCTATTATTTTGTTTTCGATGCGAATTTAGGATAAGACTATGCGTAAAATATCTGGAAAACTGAAGAAATCTTCAAAAAAGGGTATAACGCTCGTTGAGCTCGTTGTAGCTATCACTATGACGGCGATTTTTGCTGTAGCTTGCATTGCCCTTATAAATCCTATCGAGAGAATGTATCAGGGAACTGTAAAGCTTACTAAGGCTCAGCTCCTTGCTGATACTGTTGTTGATGCGATCCGTAAAGAATGTGATGACGTCAAGCATGACGATAAGACAGCTGTTTGGATTGCAAATTTTAATGAAGGCGCTGCTGATGACGCACAGCTTTTATCAGTAGGTCCGGATGAAACTCTTAAGAAAGATAAGGGTAATGCCCTGATTTTCCAGAGAAATAATAACTATACAGAAGCTATTTATTCTTGTGTTCCGATCTCAGAAACAAACCGCGATAATGTTAAAGATGCAGCAAACCCTATTGCAGGAGATAATACCGGACATTCTATTATTACTCTTTTCGGTTCTGATGCGGCAAACCAGAATAAGGGTATCGTTCACTTTGGATACTATCAGTCAAAGGATGATGACAGAGGTGTTTTCCCCATCAGGCCATATGACTATACCAATCCGGTTACCGCTTCGACATACGGTAACTTTACAGTTAAACTTGAATTCAGCAACCTTACGCTGAAGGATGGAAAATACCCCACTTATGTTAATTGTAAGATCAGCGTTTATGAGGGCATGTATGATGACGCATCTGTCAACTTAAAGGGCCCGGTTTATACACGTTCGACTGTTATCAGTTTTTCTGCAAACGGATCCGGCAACGGCAGCGGCGGAAGCTATAAGCCTGTTACGGATAAGGATATCAGCGTTACAATCAGATGGCTTAATATCAATGATGAAGTTGTTGCCTGGCCGTCGAGTGTTCCGAGTGTCAGTGTCGTCCTCACGGATGACGGCATTGTTAAGGGACAGTATAATGCCATAAGGGATCAGAAGAAATTTGTCTTTGCAAGTGTAAAGGTGAAAGGGAAAGTTAAGGTTACGCCCGAAGGCGTGACCGGATACGAGTATGGCGTTACCGCTAAAACGTACAAGGACTTTGTCATAACTTACAAGATAGCCAAGAATGATACTGTAAAGCTCGTCAGCGGCAAAACTTTTTTAAATATCATGGGCAAAAATGTCTCTTATGTCATATTTGACTCATTTGCAAATCATTCCGAATTTGCTAAGGGTACAGGATCTAAGGTTGCTATTAATATCAATCAGATTAATAACGACAATAACAGAAGACCTGATTATGAACTGTTCAAGAGTACTGATGGTGACGGAAAGGTTACAGCTTATATCTTAAGCGATGACGGCACATTCATCGCCAACGAAAACTGCGAGAGTATGTTCGACGGTTGTACGAAACTTGAGAACATCACCGGTCTGACAGGCGTTGACACCTACAGAACAACGAATATGAAAGCCATGTTCAAGAACTGCAAGATCATGAATCAGTTTTATCTGCCGGGCTTTGTTAAAGCTGCATGCAGAACTACGGAGAGCATGTTCGAGAATTGTTACTCCGTGACTTCAGTCAATCTGAGCGGATGGGATACATCAAATGTCACGACCATGAAGAACATGTTCTTCCATTTCCATTGTTATTTCACTGCAGAGAGCCTGGGTACTAATGAACCGATGACAGTGGATCTCAGTGATTTTGATTTCGAAAACTGCACTACGCTCGAAAACTTCTTTGGTGTAAGTAAAGGTGATCTTTATAAGGATGTCTATGATCCTTGCAATATTACCCGTATTATGCTTCCCGTTAAAGCCGATTGTACAAAAGTTACGACCATGAAGTTCATGTTCAAGGGCGTTAACGGACTAACGGACATCGAAAATCTTGCAACGATGAAAACGAGCACGCTGTTAACAAACACCTGGGGAATGTTCAGCCGTGTAAATATTGAAGAGATCAATCTGTCCGCAATGGTTCTGAGTGAGGTTACGGATGCGCATTATATGTTCGATAGAAACTATGCTCTTAAGCGCATCATCATCAACGGAAAGAGTTCTGATTCCACATCGGGCGATTTTAGATTTGAGCTGCCTGAATGCAAGAATATGAATTCGATCTTTGAGAGGTGTTCCGGTCTCGAAAGATTCAATGGAGAATTGATCGCTCCGAAATGCACAGATTTCCAATTAGCCTTCAATGAATGTACTTCGCTCGAGACATTTAGCGGAGAATTGGATCTGCGTATTTGTCCTAGTATCTCTACTGCATTCAATAATTGCACCAGTCTCATAGAAGTCAATTTAAGTAAATATAATCTGACATCTTGCACCAATGCAAGCAGTCTGTTCGCGAATTGCACTTCCCTCAAGAAGTTTATCTTAGAAGGTAAGAAATCTGATGTTCCGGTCAATTCGGAACCTTCAGCGCTGCTGGAATTTAATCTTCCTGTATGTACCAATGCAAACAGCATGTTCAAAAACACCGCGTTTGAAACCTTTAGCGGAAAACTTAACTTCCCGGAGTGTACCAGTTTCAGTGAAAGCTTTAATGGCTGTAGCAAATTAAGCAGTGTTAATCTGAGTGAATCAGATCTCGGAAAATGTAACGAATTTAAAGATCTCTTCACAAATTGCCCCGCGCTTGCAACGATCAAGATGGAAAGAATTAATCTTAATTCGACAACCGGGTTGGGTTTTCTTGCTTATAATCCTGTCAGGCGGCTTTATCTGAACGGAGCAAAGCTTCATAGTCTTGCAAGTCTCGAATGTTGGTATAAAAACAGAAATTTGGAAGAGCTTTATTTCTCAAATGTTACGTTAGATTCATGTAAATCTACGAAAGAGATGTTATCGCTTTGTTCAAACCTTAATACGGTAATTATGAATGGTTTCAAAACGCCGGAATGTACTAATATGACAGACATGTTTAGTAACTGCAGCAGTGTTGAGACCATTGAGTTGAATGAGTGGGATACCTCAAAAGTTACAACGATGCATGGTATGTTCTTTAATTTCCATCGAGGATTTACGAATAGTGATACCGGAACGAAGTCTGAACTTGTGCTGGATATAAGCAGTTTTGATCTAACTGATAAGCTGACGGATATGGCATATATGTTCGCAGCTGATGATAATAACAATCTCGTGAGAAATATTACCAATATAGTTCTGCCTGATACCAATGATACCAATACCTCAAGTGTTACAGACATGACGGCTTTGTTTAACAACTGCACCGGTCTTAAGGAGATAACAAATCTTGACAAGCTTAGCGGAGCAAGTAATCGGAGTGCAAAACATGTTTTCAGGCATTGCTATGATCTTGAAAACATAAGCCTGGCTGAAGGCTTTGTTTCTTCGGCTTGCACGACATGTGAAGGAATGTTCGACAGCTGTTACAGCGTTCGAAACGGTAATTTCATCAATAACTGGGATACATCAAATGTCCAGGCGATGGACTGGATGTTCTATATGTTCCACGCCTCTTATAATTCTCGGGGAACAACGGATGAAATAGCTCTGTTAGATCTCAGAGACCTTGATTTCAACAGCTGTACCAACCTGGAGAAGATGTTTGCAAGCGTAGAGAATAGCAATGTAGTACGAAAAATCCATACAATAGTATTTCCTGCTGATAGTAACATGTGTGCTGTTACGACAATGAAGGATATGTTCTTTTATTGCAAGGGTGTTCGCATAATACAAGGCCTTAATGATGCTGATTTAAGCAGTGTTACTACTGTGGAAAGGATATTCAGCAACTGTACGGAGCTGGAGACCTTGGATCTGAGCGGTATAGATTGGAGAAGCTGCACAAATACGGGTTACATCTTTACCAACTGTTCAAGCCTGACTAGTATCAACATGAGAGGCGTTAATTTTGAAAAGCTTACGTCTATGAAGGATTTCTTTCAAAACTGCGTAAGTCTGACTGATGCTGATCTGAGCTGGATCAATATACCTAAGTGCACGGACATGACATATTGCTTTAATAACTGTACAAGTCTGACTACGGTAAATCTGAGCAATATAGTTTTCACCGATAACAAGAATGTGAATTTCGGCTATTTCTTTAATTCCTGCAAAGGCCTTACATCTTTGGATATTTCCGGTACTGATCTTAGTGCTGTTTCAAATGCTGATTATATGTTTAACAGCTGCAGTGCTCTGAAATCATTGAATATGAGCGGGATCAATTTGTCTAATTGCACGAGTATGGAAAATTTCTTCGCTAATTGCGGAAGCTTGAATTCGCTGAATCTGAGTGGTGCTGATCTTAGTTCTATGACATCGATCAACTTTATTAATTCAGCAGCGAATATAGCTGTACTTGATATTAGCGGAGCAGATTTGACAGGCTTAACCACGCTGAAGGAGGCTTTCAGCGGAAAGACGTCCCTCCAGAGTGTAGATTTCAGT
>JAIKZM010000088.1 GCA_024682215.1 Saccharofermentans sp.
TTCAAGATGCCTGCCAAGAACACAACCGTTGAAGTTACATTTAAGAAGGTTATCTATACAATAACCGTTTCAGGAACATCCAACGGTACTGCCAGCGTTTCGAGAACTACAGCAAGCATTGGCGATCAGATAACTGTAACAACAAATCCTGCTCACGGTTATGAACTCAACTCGATTAAGTTTAACGGTACAGCTATAAACGGCAATACATTTACGATGCCTGCAGCTAATGTAACTGTAACAGTAAACTTCAAGAGGAAGGACGCTCCTGCTCTCGGCACAACTGCAACAGTCGGAAACTTTATCTATAAGGTTACATATGCTGCATCTGACGGTACAGGCATAGTAACTCTTACTGGAGTTTCAACAAAGACAGCAGCTGTTTCGATCCCGGCGACAGTCGATATCAATGGTTACACATATATCGTCAACAGGATCGGACCTAATGCCTTCAAGAACGATAAGACCATCAAGACGCTCTACATTACAGCCAACATCAGGTTCATCGATAACTGTGCATTCTACGGATGCAGCAATCTTGTAAAGGTATCCGGCGGTGCAAAGCTCGAGATCATCGGCCAGAGCGCATTCATTAACTGCACAAAGCTCAAGACTTTCGTGATCACATCAAGTGTTTTAAAGAAGATCGGACCTTCAGCTTTCTATAAGGATAAGGCTCTCAAGACCATCTATGTTAAGAACACCGTAAAGCTCACAAAGTCAGGCGTTAAGAAGTCTCTCAAGGGCTCAAAAGTAAAGACCGTTAAGGTTAAGAAATCCAAGGTAAAGGCTTACAAGAAGATCTTCAAAAAGTCTAATTCCGGAAGAAAAGTTAAAGTTAAAAAGTAATCCTAATATCTTTTATTGACGCGAATGGGGCTTCTTCGGAAGCCCCTTCGTTATTTGGGAACTATATCTTAATGGCGGTATTGAATGTACAGCTGTACAGCAAAACGTCCCTATAGTAGGGACGCATCTCGGGAACAAAGTAAAGGGGTGTCTCATTGTTTGAGACACCCCCGTTGTTTTAATTATGCAATCCTATGTTATTTTACCTTGATCTTGAAGATTACTAACTTTGAACCGGACTTCTCATAGTTGATGTTGCCCTGACCGGTAATATAGACTTTAACCTTGTAGGTACCTTTTTTGAGTCTCTTCTTGATCGTAACAACGCCGTTCTTCGGATTGATCACGATCTTCTTGTTTCCGGACTTCTTCTTGTAGATCTTCGGATCTCCGGCATTCTTTATAAATTTGACTACGCTTGAGATAGATACAGCCTTGGACTTTTTCTTTATCTTCTTGGCTTTGACTTTGTAGGTCTTTCCTTTGACGGAGAGGGGATTGGAAGCCTTCTTTATCTCATATGTTATGTTGATGGCTCCGATGTAATTGTGCCTGAAACTGATGAGCAGTGAAGCAGTTCCGGCGGTCTCAATACTAGAATAGTAGAGCTCGTAGTCTTTGCCTTTTTCAAGCGTTGTTCCGTTTAATTCAATGACAGGTTGCTGAATGTGATTATTTCCGTCATAAATGATGGAATCCTTGATTCCCGTAACGGTTACTTTTTTGCTGATATCAGTACCTGCTGTGAATTTATAACTGCAATATCCGTCGGCAACGAAGACAGAGTCACTGGTAAATGCCCTGATATATATATGATAACTGCTTTGACGGCTGATCCTGCCCATGTTTATCAGATCACAGACAAAACCTTTCAGATCGCAGGAGGAGCCCTTGGAATCTAACTGAATATAGCAGTCATCTACTGTGATCACATAAGAATCCGCATTCGGATACATTTCCCAGGACATGATACCGTCTGCATCTACGCCGGTGATCGAAACGGTACCGGGCTCGATAGGATATGCATTTGATTCGTATTTATAATCTCCGTCCCATGATGCGATCATGATATCTTCTTTGTCGAATGCAGCGATCATTATCGGATAAGGATCGTTCTTAATGATCTGTCCTGCCTTGATAAACCAGTCGATCCTTGAATTGATCATAATGGAATTCTTAGAGGCATGAGTCGGACAGTCATATACATAGACCATATAATATGCTGCATTTTTGAATGCGGTCCATGTCATAGTGCCTTTTGAGAATTTGACTCCTGTGATCTTGCCAGGTTTGACGGGAGCAGCGTTTGAATTATAAGCGTAATCTGTCATCCAGTATGCGAGTGTTGTGCCTTGTTCGTCTTCCGCAGCTACCGCAACTTCATATGTTTTCGCTTTTGCTAATTCGCCGGCCTTGATAAGCCAATCGATACGCTTGTTGACATTAAATGAATCACCCTGGACATCAATGGGCATCTCGTCAATATAGACAAAGTAACTGACAGCTCCGTCATACTTATCCCATGTCAGGATTCCGTTTGTGATCTTTGCAGTCATGGAACCTAACACGACCGGTTCGGCAGGCGAATCGTATGAATAATCAGCGTGTCCTTCAGCTATCAGTACTCCGTCGCTGTCGAAAGCTTTAACAGATAACGAATACTTGCTGATCTTATCTAGATCGCCTGACTTTATCATCTTGTCGATCACTTCGTTGATCCTGTATACAGGAGCCGTAACATAATCATCCCAACCTGATTCGCCGATAGCAACGCAGTATTCATGAGCATCCGGATAAGCATCCCATGACATTCTGCCGTTTGAGAAAACAATATTTTTAACAGTTCCAGGAACAACTAAAGATGCACCGGAGTTGTATGAATATGTAGTAGACCAGTATCCGATCATGAATCCATACGAATCGTAGGCATCTATCCTTACATTATATGTACTGCTCTTATCGATCAGACCGTCCCTGATCATGTAATCGATCTGTTTGTTGATGTTGAATGTGGCTGGTTTCGAATAAGTCTTGCCCCAGTTGTCATCAATGGATATTTCGTAATTGGCGGCTCCGGGACATGCTTTCCACGAAATGAAACCGTCTGTAATAGCGGCATTAAGAACAACAGGGTCAGTAGGAACTGCGTTTGAAGTGTAACCGTATTCTTTACTCCATTCGCCGACCTTAAGACCGTCTTCGTTTCTCGCGACAATGGAGATAGTATAAGTTTTGCTCTTTTCGATCTCTTTAACTGATATCAGTTTGTCGATCATGGGCTTCAGAGCGAGTGAAAATGTGTCGGTTGCACTGAAGAAAAGCTCATAACCGCCGACACTTACATCATAGTACATAGCGTCATCATAAGCCTTCCATGTCAGAACACCGGTCGAGGAGATGGAAGCGTTTACATTACCTACGGGAATAGGTTCCGCATTAGTCTCGTATGTAAATGACTGTTCCAAGAATGCGAGATTCAGACCGTCTTCGTCCATGGCTCTGATCTCTACGGTGTATGCTGAACTCTTTTTGATCTGTCTGTTCTTGATAAGATGATCAATCGTTTCGCCAAGATTATATGATGCAGAACTTGAAGATTCTAATTCCCATGTATCGTCAGGGAATATAAGGGTGAGCTGATACTCAACAGCGCCATCATAAGGATCCCAGGTCAAAATACCTTCCTTGGACAGTACTGCATTTTGGATAGTACCTACTGTGATAGGAGTAGCTGAAGAGTTGTATTTGAAGGTCGTTCCGCTCCATCTTCCGATGCAGATTCCCTCATCATCTTCAGCGACCATAGAGATCTTATAGGTAGTGCTGTTTTGAATAAATCCTGCTCTTATTGCATAATCGATCTTCTTTCTCAGATCCATGGAATAAGAGTCTTCACCATAATACTCATCAAAATCAGCCTGGCTGTCATATTCATCCTCTATGTAGACCCAGTAATGATCTGTATCAGGATCCGGATACGCATTCCAGGAGAGAATACCGTTCTTTATGGAGGCGCTAAGTGCTCCTGCGGGTTTGTATTCGGCACTTGAATTATATTCATGCGTAAATGTGCATTGAGCTACGAGCTCATCGCTGTCATCATATGCAACTATTTTGATCGTATAGGGGCTTTTTTTCTCGATGGTTCCGCTCTTGATAAGGTAATCTATAAACGAATGAAGATTAAATGAATCAGGTTTTGCATCTTCGCCGGTTTCAATATTACCTTGATGTATTAAAACATTGTAAAAGGAAACCTCTGCATCCTTATACTCATCCCATGTCAGAATACCTTCGCTGTCAACAACGGGATTAGTGATAGTACCCACAGTTGCATTTTTGCGTCCGCTTGATGAAGAATCTTCAGGTACTGACGGCTCAGTGGTTTCAGGCTCAGTAGCTTTAGGTTCTTCTGTTTCAGCAGGAGTGTCTGTATCTGGTTTTTCGGTCTCTTTCGGAGCCTCGGTCTCTTCAGAAGTATCCGGTTCAGTTTTTTCTGTCTCCTGAGGAGCGGTTGTCTCATCGGGAGCCTCTGTCTTTTCCGTTTCCTGGGGAGCTTCAGTCTCTTCGGGCTCAACGTCTGCAGGCTTCGTTGTTTCCCCGGGTTCGTCAGCTTCAGGCTGCTTCGTTTCCGCAGGCGCCTCAGTCTCGGGCTTTTCTGTCTCCTTCGGGGTTTCGGCTTTGGGAGCCTTTGTTTCCTCAGGAGTTTTCTCTGACGGCTTTTCAGTTTCTTTTTGTTTGCCGGCATCCGGTTTGTCAGATGGTTCCTTGTTGTCGTTGTCCTTTTCTTCGGTAGCGGCAGGAGCCTCTGACTCTGTCTCGTCAGCAAGCAGCCTGAATCCTGTTACAGGAGACAGACTTACGATCATGGACAGCGCCAGAAAAGCAGCGCTGATTTTCTGCAATGCCTTCTTCATGATTTACCTCCCAATACAAAATAGTGCAGCCAACCCGGACTGCTCCACTAAAATTACTGATAGTGTATTAAAATTATTTTACAACCGTGTTTTACATGTTTCTATATAAATATCCTATAAAAAACCAGTCCATGAATTAGACAGTTAACACTTCAGGCTTTGAACACATAACAATTTCCTCTGGTTTCACATATAATTCTCTCAATAAGAGAGATAATAGAAACATGAAAAAGTTCATCAGTTCATTCCTTTTGATTACCATTATGGCACTGTCCGGCTGCAGCGTACCTCCGGCCATAGCTTTAAGCGTTCCGGAAACGTCTGAAAGCACCACTGTTACTGAATCTTCTACGGAAGCCATAACAACTGCAACTTCTGAAACCACTGAAAATACTACATCACAGACAGTTACCGAAACTGATAAACAAACCTTTAAATACAACTACGGCGTGTTCTTAAGCGTAACCAAAAACCTGGAATCAATGAAGGATTACCGTATCGTAGTTGTTGATGCCCAGTATTACAGCAAAGAAGAGATCGAGGTATTCAGGAGCAAAGGCCATCAGGTCTACAGCTATATAAATATAGGTTCTCTGGAGAGTTTCAGAAGTTACTATAAGAGATTCAAAAAGCTTAAACTCGGCAAATACGAGAACTGGGACGAAGAGATCTGGATAGACGTATCCAATGCTTCGTGGCAGAAGTTCATTACCGAAGACATCATGCCAAAACTGGTAGGGAAGGGGATAGACGGCTTTTTCGTTGATAATTGCGACGTCTATTACAACTACCCGAAAGCCAAGATCATGAACGGTCTTACAGTCATGATGAAAGCCTTGATCGGCACAGGCAAAAAAGTTCTGATAAACGGCGGTGATGTATATCTTGATGCATACTGCAAGTCAGGCGGATCCTGGAAAGACATCATAACCGGGATCAATCAGGAAAACGTTTTTGCAAAGATAATCTGGAAGAAAAACAAGTTCGGAAGAGCATCCGCAGATGATCATATACATTTCAGGACGTACGTTGAGCGTTACGCAAAACTCGGTGCTGACATATATCTGCTTGAATACACGACTGATAAAAAGCTGATCAAAAAGATCGATGATTACTGCAAGCTTCACGGCTATGAGTATTATGTCTCGGATTCCATTGAACTGGATCTTAAGAATAAGAATTATGCCTGAACCAGCATGTTCCCTGTTTACCGAACAAAAACGAACATATATTCAGTAGAGAGGCTTAATAAATTTTTCAGGCAGAAGAACTGAACCGGAGTATTATTAAAAAATGATCAACATAAATTCCTATAATGATGTCTATGTTAATGTACCAAACATAGACATTAACATAGAATTCATGATCAAATCAGTCAAAATTCTGCGTTGGTGTCTATGTTAAGGTATCAAACATAGACCTGAACATAGAATTTTATTCTTAAACAACAGAAATTCTAAGTGACTGTCTAATTTAATCTCAAAACATAGAACTGATCATAGAATTCATGGCATAAGGACCAAAATACGAATCAGGCCTCAAATCTGAATTACGGCTCAGCATCAATCTATCATAATCGCCTTTTTATGCTCTTCCCAATTCACCAAAATTGTAATTATACCGAATTGCATATATAGGAATAACCCAGAATAGAATGATGGATCATAAGATCAGTGATCGTTTCGGGTGGTCTCTCCGGTCCATGTGATAATACCGCCGAATTCGTATACGTTCTTATATCCCATGGCAGAAAGTTTTGCGGAAGCTTCTTTGGATCTTCGGCCGCTGCGGCAATAAACCAGGATTATCTGATCAAGATCCGGAAGCTGTTCCGGTCTGGTTTTATCAATGCTTTCATTCGGTATCAGGATCGCTCCCGGAATGTGACCTTCATCATATTCATCCTGTCTGCGTACATCAACGATTATGTGACCGTCATTCTTGGCCATCATTGCCCGTGCTTCATCTTGGCTTATTTGTTTGTAATCTGTTTGTAATATTTCTCCGGAAGCAGATGTTGATGAAGATGTGCTGACATTACCCGAACAACCGGTCAGGCAAAATAATACTAATATTATTGATAATATGATCCTGATGATTCGCATTTATGCTTTAAAACCCCGTTGAAAACGCCTTGAAACAGCTGAAATAAAGGCTTTCAGGCATTTTTGGCCTTAGGACGCGGGCGTTGCAGCCTGCTCTTTGATGCCGCTCCAGCTTGTCGTTACAGGGCTGTAGCTCTGAACAAAGATCTTGTTATCGACATTATGGCTGATCTTAAGATAGCCGCCGTTCATGGTCACGCTGTAATTATTTAATACGATCTTTGATATGTCTCTTCCCTGCTCGGGCTTTACTACTTTGGTATCGCCGTTGTTGGTTAAATAGATCGTAATAACGAATACCTCTCCGTTGACTTCGTACTTGCTCGTACTCTGATAATCAGATGTACCGGTAAGAACTGCGGATGCATTAAGAAGCTGACCGTTGATTATGCTTTGAATGTCAAAGGCGTGATCGGATTTTGGAGCAGCCTTGTCGAAAACAGCTACGACACGATCTTCAAAGATTACGATCTTGTTTAGGCCGAGCATATTCTTATTGGTGCATTTATAGGACTTGATCGCATCCTTCTCACCTTCAATGAGATAGGACGAACCGCATGCTGCAAATGAGAGTGCCATAACTAAGAGCAAAACAACAGAAATTATCTTTTTCATAGGTCAGGTGTAACGGATCTCCTTTTTTCCTCTTACTTTAAGTGAGATTGAGAAAATAACACGTATCCAGAGCAGGATAAATATGATTCCTATTATATCCTTGCAAAGATCGATAACGCCGCCGTCATGTCCTTCTACAAACAACTGGTGGTATTCGTCAAAGATTGCATTAAGGATCGTAAACCAAAGAGTGAAAATGATGTTCATCTCGTTATCTGATTTTAAGATCTTCATAGGGCTCTCGGCATAGGATGTCTTTACGGAGATCTTGTTTGTGCTTGAGATCGCCAGATATGCGAAAACAGTAAGCAGGCCGAATTCAAATACATGAACGATCGTGTTGATTACCGGGTTGGTTGCCACGTCCAGAGTGTAAGACGGGATCTCACGTCTGAATGAAGTGATGAGAGCATTGAGGTTCTCGTTGGCTTCTGTAAGCGGAATGTTCGAGAGCATAAAGATAACAAGGATCCATGCCAAAGTGAGCGCCCAGAAAACGATCGTGAGAACTACGTTCTTTTTGGAGATCTCTCTGTTTTCCTTTTTGATATCAGATGACATTAAAATCGCTCCCGATAGATCTATGTATCTATTCTACCATTAATTAAAGATTATTACGGTTCTTTACTGCTCTTTCTATATCACGTTTTGCCTGTTTAGCGGCTTCGGTGTCACGCTTGTCGAAATTCTTCTTACCTCTCGCAAGACCGATCTCGAATTTGACCTTGCTGTCTTTAAAATAGCACTTTGTGGGTACTAAAGTCAGACCGTCTTCCTTTGTCTTGGAATAAAGCCTGATAATCTCTCTTTTATGCATGAGGAGCTTGCGCGTTCTCATCGGATCGAGGTTAAACCTGTTGCCGTTCTCGTAAGGACTGATATGAACGCCGATGACAAAGATCTCGCCGTCTTTGACCTGACAGTATGAATCCTTGAGGTTGACCTTGCCTGCGCGAAGGCTCTTTACTTCAGTACCTGAAAGGGCCACGCCACATTCAAACCTTTCGTCGATGAAATAATCGTGAAAGGCCTTTCTGTTCTCGGCTATTATCTTTATTCCCTTTTGTATAGGCATATATCTTCCCTGTTTATAACTTTAATGACGGGCATGCATTGAGATCGAGCCCGTGTCTGGTGCCATTAATATATTCGAAATAGCCCGCGGATGCAATCATGGCACCGTTATCCGTGCAAAGTCTGAGATTAGGATAGAAAAGCTTTAACCCTTTCTCCTCTGCCGCCCTGTCAAAGGTCTTGCGGAGGAAAGAGTTGGCAGATACGCCGCCTGCGAGGCAGATCCTGTTAAGGCCGGTTGATTCAGCGGCTTTCAGGGTATTGTCGAGCAGGATGTCAGCTATGTTCTGCTGGTAGGAAGCCGTGAAATCCCTGAGATCAGGCTCTTCACCCTTTTGCCTTATGCCGTTTATCAGGTTGAGCGCGGATGTCTTGATGCCAGAAAACGAGAAATCGAGAGTGTCCGTCATATGCGTCTTTGCAAACGTGTATCTGGTGGTATCTCCGCCCTGCCCTGCTTTATCCATCTTGGGGCCGCCCGGATAACCAAGGCCTATGACTCTTGCAATCTTATCTATCGCTTCACCTGCGGCGTCGTCTCTTGTGCGTCCGAGGATCTGCATGTCTGTGTAAGTATCGACACGGACGATCATGGTATTGCCGCCTGATACGCAAAGGCAGAGGAACGGAGGCTCAAGCTCACCGAAGCAGAGATAATTGGCAGCTATATGTCCTTTTAAGTGATGAACTCCGACGAGCGGAAGTCCTGTAACCTCGCAAAGTCCTTTGGCTGCGGAAAGTCCCACAAGGAGAGCGCCTACAAGGCCGGGGCCGTACGTTACTGCTACGCAGTCAAGGTCATTCAATGAGACGTTTGCATCTGAAAGCGCTTTGCTTATCGCGGGATAAACGGCATCGACATGCATCCTTGAAGCAAGCTCGGGAACCACTCCGCCGAACTGTTCATGGAAATCTGCCTGTGATGCGATAACGTCAGATAAGATCTCACGGCCGTTCTTAACGACTGCAACGGCAGTCTCGTCACATGAGCTTTCAATACCGAGAACCAATACGTCCTTCATATCTTCTTCTCCTTGACGAGGAAGAATGAATTGAGGTAATCCTGGACCGAACTAATGTATTCGTTCTTGTTGATGGTATATTCCTCAAGATAACCCGCACCGGTGATCATGTTGCTCTTGGTGAGGGACTGGTTAAGTCTTCCTCTCTCGTTTACTATCTGGTCGATCTTGTCTGCTCCGATGAAGTTGTCGTGACCGCCGTATAAGATCATGACGGGCATCGGAAGTCTTGCGATCTCAGCTGCGAGATTTATGTTGTCGGAACCTGCCGAAACCCTGATCGCATAAGGTACGAAATACTGGGTAAGGAAACCCATGAACTCCTTCTGGGCAACAATCGGTCTGATATAGTCGTCAGACATCTTTGCGGGTGAATCGAAGATCATGCCCTTGATATAGGACCTGTCGAACCCGATGCCTCTGACGTTCTTGTCGAACTGCGCAAGTTCAACATCGTTGACGTTCGGCGGCGGGAGTTTCTGGTAAGCGAGGACCTGAGACGTGCAGCCGGTTCCGATGCCGAAAAGGATTACGTCCGTTGTGACGGAGATCTTCCTGACGATCGAGATCGCGCCAAGAACGTCCTGCCATTCAAGATAGCCGTAGCAGGAGATGTCGCCTCCGGAAGTGCCTGAATTCCTCTGGTCGTAAAGGAAAACGTTATAGCCGTTATCAAGCCATGTCTCGATCATGTCGATCATTTCAACGCCGAAAGGAAGTCTGTTCGAACCCGTGTCATGATTGACTATGATCGTTGAGATAGGGTTCTTTGTCTTAAAGAACCATCCCTGAAGCGAAGTCTGGCCGTCTATCGATTCGAAGCTCGTTGTGCTGTAAGACGGAAGGATGTTCGAAGGAACGTTTGAAAGAACGTTCTTTTCGATATTGAGAAGACGGTTTGAAGACAATACCGTCATTGTGATCATGACGATGACGATCGTAGCCATGATACTCAAGACCAATGCAAAACGCACGGCGAAAGGGTTCCTTCTCCTCTTCTTGGTCTTTTTATAATCAACGTATAAACTGTCTTCAGTAAACTTCATCTTTCGTTATGTATCAGATGCCGCTGGAGCCGAAGCCGCCGCCCCTGTTCTCACCTATTGCGGATACATCCGTGCACTCCTTGAAAGTGCATTCCTCAACCTTTGCTATTACCATCTGCGCGATGCGGTCACCGCAGCAGATCTTATATGTTCCGTGTTTGCATCCCTTGGTGTTCAGAGTAAAAGCTTCGCCGTTCTCCGATTCATCCTTATAAGATGCGTTATAGATAATGACATTGACCTCATCCCTGTAACCGGAATCGATCGTTCCGGGAGCATTGGGTACTCTTAAAGGCGTCTTCAATGAGATTCCGCTCCTGGGTCTTATCTGTACCTCATATCCAACGGGGATCGCCATCTTGAGGCCGGTCGGAACAAGCACGCTCCTGCCGGGTTCCACTGTGACGTCAGCTGCAGCATAGATATCCATGCCTGCATCGCCGGGATGGGCATAAGCAGGTATAACAGCGGTGTCACGGCACTTTTCAATGTAGATCTCAGCCATATCTCTCCCCCTTGGGTATTATCGTGCGGTTAGTGATTATATCACAATCCGGATAGTCCATATCTTTCCAAAGATTCCTGGCAGGTCCGTAGATCGTGCAGGAGCAGTCTGCCTTATGAGGAACCGCAAGACACTTTGTCTCTTCACTGCTCACGCCGTTAAGCGCGAAAACGCTCTGACGCTCGCAGAAGCTGCAGTCCTTCGCGTTCTGTCCGCAGCAGCAGAAATCAGACTGCATCCAAGGTACCATTCCCTCTTCCTGAACAATGAGAGCAGTGCCGGTTCCTTCGAGGACTTCAGAGCACTGCATTATCTCATCGGGCGACAACTCGTGGGACATGAATACAGCATCGCAGTAGGCTGTGGCCGCCTTCAGCGAATCCCTGCTGTAGATGTTTGAGGCAGCAGAAATATACTTCTTAAGGCCTTTGTCGTTATATTTCTTCTTATCCTCAAAGAGCTGGGACGTAAGGACTGCCGAGAACTTGCTGCCCAGTTCCTTCTTAAGGATATCTATCGTATTGTCTACGGTTTTCTGCAGTCTGTCATGGTAAAAATCAGGCAGCATGAGGCAGAGCTGTGCGCCTTCTTTCTTAAGGAACGATACGATCTCATTTCTCAAAGACTGAACGCAAAGATCGTAGAGGCTGAAGCAGTAAATGTCGGCACCAGACTCAAGGCTGTCTTTATATAGCCTTATAGTCGGATATGTGTACATTACAAGGTTCTTGCCTTCAGGCGTTCCTTCCGCTGCGCTGACAGGCTCGATGCTGATCCCGGCATTTCTCTTGAAGCGCTTAGAGATCTTGTCTTCGAGCTGCTTTAAGTTCTCTCTCCTAAGCTCGTTTATGAAGCTTACCGGGCAGTAAAGGTCGAAATCACCCTCGCTCTTTACATCAATGACCTCAAATGCAGTATCCAGAGTCTTATGTAACTGGTTATCGATCCTTGAAGGGTCCATGGGAGAACCCTGATAATCAGAAGGCAGCGGCAATACCGTTACAGCCTTTATCCCTGAAGACAGACCTTCCGTGACCGTGCTCTGGAGCGAAACGGAACTTCCCTTGAGAGAAAGGCTCATCTTAACGGGAGTGCGCCTGAAAAGATCTCTTGAAACAGGCTCATTGTGATTCATAAGGAAGACTTCCATGCCGGGTTCAATCTTTCTGAACATATCCGGATGAAGGCCTCGTACATCGAGATGATCGGGATATTCGGCAAGCTTGCCTATAGGGAAAGAACATACCTCGAACGACTTGCTCTTCCTGATAGAAAGATAGTCGCCCTTTGAAGGCACGGGAAGGTTCCTGCCAAAACTCATGCGGATCTCGCCGCTTCCCCTGTCGGTCCTTATTACTCTTCCGATGAGATAACCGTATTTTCCGGGGTATTCTCCTGACAAAAGATTGCTGTCCTTGTTTCCTGACAGTGACTGTGAAGTGTAGCTTCCGCCCCTGTTGAAATTGATCAGGAGGTCTTGTCTTAATCTTCTCTTGAGATGGTCATCGAGCGCGCCGTCATAATAAGCGTCGATCATGGTCCTGTATGCCGAAACGCAGGATCTTACATAGCTGATCTCCCTCATGCGTCCTTCAAGCTTTAATGAAGCAACGCCTGAATCGATAAGCCTTCCTATATAATCGGTAACATCTCTGTCCTTGGGAGACAGCAGATGACCCTTTCTGAGCTTAAGGCCGTCGTTTAAGAGAGTGTATTCTTCCCTGCACGGCTGCGCACATGTTCCCCTGTTGCCGGATCTTGTTCCGCTCTTGTTCATGGCGGAGAAAAGGCAAAGGCCTGACACGCATACGCATACCGCGCCGTGAGCGAAAACTTCAGTGTCCATTCCGTATTTCGCTGCTTTTGCGGTCCTTGAAGCGATCTCGTCCATCGTAAGCTCTCTAGGGAGAACTATACGGTTTACGCCGAGCTTGGAAAGGTTATAGAACTCGTCTTCTGAGTATACGTTCATCTGCGTGCTAGCGTTTATGAGCACGTCGGGAAAAGCTTTTGCAAGCTTTATCATGACGCCCGTATCAGCGATTATGAGGCCGTCAACGCCTGCTTCAACTGCCCTTTCGATGTCCGGAAGGAATTCATCGAATTCCATGTCGTTCATCAATGTGTTTACAGTCAGATACACCTTCGAAGAACGAAGGTGAGCATAATCGATGCCTTCCTCAAGGCCGTTTAAGTCTAAGTTGTCAGCGTTTACCCTGGCGTTAAAGCGCCCTAAACCGCAGTATACGGCATCAGCTCCCATGTCGACCGCTGCCTTGAGTATCTCAAGGTTGCCGGCGGGAGCCAGTAATTCAATCTTTTTTCTCATTGTCTTTTAAGTGTGAAAATAGAATACTCTTTCCGATGGAAGATGATTCAGCGAGCTTCTCCATGGGTGTGGGATCGGGCTTCTTCTCCTTCTCTTCATTGAGCTTGTCTTTCTGCTTGTAGTACATCAGTTCCGTCTTGAGCGCGTTGTTCTCAGCTCTCAATGTGATGAGCCTGTCGCAGGCCTCAAAAAGGGACATTATCGCTGTCTTGAGTGAAGCGATGTATGGATTGTTGTCACGTGTCTCCTTATAGATCTCGTCTGCGAGGTCACCGACCTTGCGGATCCTGTCGGGAGAAGCATCTCCGCTCCTGACGATATAAGAGATTCCGCCTATTGTTATCTGGGCGCTCTCCTCTTCCTTTTTCTTGTCTTCGTTTGCGCGGTAATCACGGGCGGCGATCTTGTCCTCTAAAGTCTGGACTTTCTTCTCGGTGACGTTCTTGGCGCTTATCTCGCCTTTGTAGAGCTGCTTATATTCAACAATTCCGGAATCTTTGGACCCCTTCTTGCTGTAGGAGCCGTCAGAATACTTGCCAAGAATGCTAGAATTAGATTTTCTCATAAGAATGATCCCCGCTTATCTGCGTAATACTTAATTATATCATTTTATTTTAAAGCATTATAAAGGTCTCTGAAATCAGTCGGTTCCATCGCCTCAGCCCTGATGCTTTCCACTATGAAATTATCCTTCACCCACTTGTTGAGTTTTTCCTTGTCGCAGCCTTTAAGGTTATTAGAAAGCGTCTTTCTTCTCTGCATAAAGCATTTCTTAATGAAAGCTATCAGTTCCTTGTCCGGTCTGTTCTCATGACAGATGAACCTTATGACCGCTGAAGTCGTTCGCGGCTGAGGCACAAAGCATGTGCCTGGCACCTTTGAAACGATGCTGATGTTACCATAAAGCTCAGATACGACAGCCAAAGGACCGTAACTCTTGGTGGAAGACTCACACAGGATGCGGTCCAATGCAGCCTCTTCGACCATGTAAACTATCCTTCTCGCGTTAACAGCTTCCTCGAAGACCTTCATCATGATGTCCGTCATTATGTAATACGGCAGATTGGATATGACTACATCGACCTTCTCTGCGCCGTAATCCTTAAGCTTAAGGAAATCTGAATCGATTATCTCAACGTCCGGATACGCGCCTTTCAAATAGCTTACCAGCCTTTTGTCGATCTCTATGCACTTGAGGTTGATGTCCATCTTAGACAATGGCTCAGTGAGCGCACCGATGCCGGGACCGATCTCAAGGACAGTATCTCCGGGCCTGATGTCAGCCGCTTCGATAATGCCATGAATAATGTCCTCATCACAAAGGAAATTCTGCCCGAAGCCGGCTTCAGGCAGAATATTGTTTTCCTTCATTATCTGTATTACGCGTTCCTTTGTCATCAGAGGAAGTACTTAACACCTGATTCAAAGAGTTTCTGATCCTTAGGTCCTGGGATGTTGGAGCACAGATCGATGTCATATCTTTCTGAGTGTCCCATCTTACCGAATACCCTTCCGTCAGGAGACAGGATACCTTCGATCGCACATACGGAACCGTTAGGGTTGAACTGTGTCTCCTTTGCGGGATTGCCGTTAAAGTCAACATAGCAGGTAGCGATCTGGCCGTTCTTAGCAAGCTTTTCAACGAGCTCGGGACTGCATGCGATTTTACCTTCACCGTGTGAGAACGGGATCTCGTATACATCTCCGGTCTTAACTCCCATGAGCCATGGTGAGTTGTTACTCATGATCTTTGTGGCAGCGTACTTGTTCTGGTGACGTCCGATGTTGTTGAAAGTAAGAGTCGGAGCATCATCTGTAAGGTCGCGGATCTCACCGAAAGGAACGAGACCTAACTTGATCAAAGCCTGGAAACCGTTGCAGATACCGAGCATAAGACCGTCACGGTTCTTAAGGAGATCAGATACTGCATCAGCGAGAGCGCTGTTCCTGAAAGAAGCCGTAATGAACTTGCCTGATCCTTCAGGCTCGTCACCTGCGGAGAAGCCGCCGGGGATCATTACGATGTTTGCTTCCTTGATCTTTGAAGCGAGCTCGGCAAATGACTCATTGATGTCGTTCTGGTTCCTGTTTCTGATAACGAAGACCTCAGCTTCAGCGCCTGCTCTCTCGAATGCCCTTGCGGTATCGATCTCGCAGTTTGTGCCCGGGAATACGGGAATGACGACCTTCGGCTTGGCACCCTTAAGGATTCCGGGAGCAGCCTTGAATGTCTTGTCAGTTGTGAATTCCTTTATCTCAAGAGGCATCTCGGCATCGGCAGCCTTTGTCGGGAAGATTCTTTCGAGTTTGCCCTCATATGCTTCAAGAGCATCAGCAAGATCAAGAGATGCGCCGTTCCAGCTGAACTTGCCGGAATCATTGGTGGTACCTACAAACTTGCCGCCGGCCATCTCGACCTTGTCGATTGCGTTTGAATCGTTAGGGATAGCAACGACGATAGTACCCATCTTTCTTGAGAAGAGATCATCAAATGTGAGCTTGTCGGAGAACTCAAATCCGAGTTCATTACCGAAGCACATTGCTGCAACTCTTGATGCAAGGCCTGCAGACTTTACGACTGCGGCGTTCTGGACCTGTCCCCTGTCCTCAAGCTCCTTTACGGACTTGAAGACTCTCAGAACGTGATCCTTCTTGTAGAAGCCCATTCCGTTTCTTGCGCATGAGAGCATGTAGAGCTTCTGTCCTGCACCCTTGAGGGTTGCGGAGATGATCTTGTCAGACTTGGACATGCCTACTGCGAAAGATACGAGCGTCGGAGGTACGTGAATGTCATTAAAAGTACCGCTCATGGAGTCCTTACCGCCGATTGCTGCAGTACCGTAATCGAGCTGTGCCCTGTATGCGCCGAGGAGTGCTGAGAGCGGCTTGCCCCATGTTGAAGGCTCGCCCATTCTCTCGAAATATTCCTGGAATGTAAGTCTTGCCTTAGAAGGATCGCAGCCCATAGCAAGGAGCTTTAACAAGCTCTCTACTACTGCGTGGTACGAACCTGCGAACGGGCTCCACTCGGTGTAATAAGGATCGAAACCGTAAGCCATAACGGAGCAGTCCTTTGTGTATCCCTTATCGAGAGGGATCTTGCAGGCCATACCTTCCTCAGGTGAATCCTGCATCTTACCACCGTAAGGCATTATGACGGTTCCTGCACCGATTGATGAGTCGAATCTCTGGATCAAACCCTTACGTGAGCATCCTTCGAGTGAATTGAGAGTGCCCTTGAGTGACTGGGCGAAATCACCCTCGACTACGCCATCAGCCTTCTTGTCGAGATAAACTTCACCCTCTGCAGGTTTAACGACTGCTTCGGTAAACTGGCTTGCGCCGTTTGTATCGATGAATGAACGGGGCAGGTCAACGATCGTGTTGCCGTTCCATACCATTCTCATGGAAGGCTCTTCGGTAACCTCAGCAACAACTGTTGCTTCAAGGTTTTCCTTCTCTGCAGCCGCCATGAACTTGTCGAGGTCAGCAGGATGAACGACTACAGCCATTCTCTCCTGTGACTCGGAGATAGCGATCTCCGTACCGTCAAGACCTTCATACTTCTTGGGAACTGCGTCGAGGTTGATGGTAAGGCCTGCAGCGAGCTCGCCAATCGCAACGGATACACCGCCTGCACCGAAGTCGTTGCATCTGATGATGAGCCTTGTAACCTCAGGATATCTGAACAGTCTCTGGAGTTTTCTCTCCGTCGGAGGATTACCCTTCTGTACTTCTGAACCGCATGTGATAACGGATTTTGTATCGTGAGCCTTGGATGAACCGGTAGCGCCGCCAATACCGTCACGGCCTGTTCTTCCGCCTAAGAGAACAACGATGTCGCCTGCGGCAGGTCTCTCGCGGACGATGTTATATGCGGGTGCTGCGCCTACTACTGCACCGATCTCCATTCTCTTTGCGACATAACCCGGATGATATAGTTCATCGACCTGGCCTGTAGCAAGACCGATCTGGTTGCCGTATGAGGAATAACCGGCAGCTGCCGTTCTTACAAGCTTCTTCTGTGAGAGCTTGCCCTTGAGCGTAAGGGATACGGGAACAGTCGGGTCGCCTGCGCCTGTTACACGCATTGCCTGATATACATAAGATCTTCCGGAGAGAGGGTCTCTGATAGCTCCGCCAAGACATGTTGCGGCACCGCCGAAAGGCTCGATCTCTGTAGGATGGTTATGAGTCTCGTTCTTGAACATGAAGATGTAATCTTCTTCCTTGCCGTCGACTTCGATCTTTACCTTGATCGAGCATGCGTTGATCTCTTCAGACTCGTCGAGGTCAGCAAGCTTGCCGTCTTTCTTGAGCTTCTTGGCTGCAAGAGTAGCAAGATCCATGAGGCAGATAGGCTTCTTGGAGATCCTGTCGCCATAGACTTCCTCACGGTTGGAAAGATAATCGGCGTAAGTCTTCTTTATCTCTTCGGTAAGCTCATCGTCACCGTCGAACTTGACGTCTGTGAGCTGGGTGAGGAATGTTGTGTGACGGCAGTGGTCAGACCAGTAAGTATCGAGAACCCTGATCTCTGTAACCGTAGGCTGTCTTCCCTGTGTCTTGAAGAAATCCTGAACGAACTTGATGTCTTCAAAGCTCATGGCAAGACCCATTCCGTCCCTCAATGCCTTGAGTTCGGTATCATCCATTGAAGTGAATCCTTCAACTGTAGGAACGGTCGTAGGGATAACATATGTATCTACGAGAGTATCGGGTTTCCTTGCGGAAGCTTCCCTTGCTTCAACAGGGTTGATCAGGTAACCCTTGATCTTCTCCTTGTCTTCTTCGGAAACTGAGCCGTAGAAAGCGACGATCCTTGCGCACTTAACGAGAGGACGGTCCTTTTGTGTAAGGAACTGGATGCACTGTGCGGCAGAATCTGCTCTCTGGTCGTACTGACCGGGAAGTGATTCGATGATGAGAACATAAGCTGCGCCGGAAAGATCTACTGTCTCGTCGGAAACAGTATCTACCGGAGGTTCGCTGAAGACTACGGTCTTGGCTTTCTCATATTCTTCGTCCGTAATGCCCGAAACATCGTAACGGTTGATGACTCTTACCTTTTCGATGCCTGTGCATTCAAGGTCATACTTAACGTCGTGCAGGATGCCGCCGGCCTCAACGTTGTAGCCTTCTTTCTTTTCTGACAGGACTCTTCTGACGTCGCTCTCGTTCATTGGAATTCTCCTTTATTAAATATTCTCGGCGCTTTTAGCAAGCAGTTCTGTGTTGTATCTGAGGAACCTCTCAAGGCCCTCGCTGTCTAATGATCCGTGTGCGAGCTTAGCCTGATCGTAGATATGCTGTGCAAGACGGTCAGCCTGCTCCTTCTTTGTGCCCATTCCTTCAAGTGCTTCGAGCTTTGTGATCAGCGGGCTGTCAGTATTGATGACGAGTTCCTCGGTATCAGGGAACATGTCAGCCAGCTGCTCGGGAGTCATGTTGCTCATAGCCATCATTTTCTCATACTGTGAGCGCATTTCCTTCATACGTCTGTTATGCTCCGCCTCTCTGATAAGTGCAGGCATTGAATCGGCACCCATCTGCTGAGCAAAGACATTGAGCTTGTCGTTGCCGAGAGCTGCTCTGAAGAAATCCTTGAGCTTGTTCTTGGTCTCTTCATCGGATTCCTTTCCGGAAAGCTCGGAGTCGACTCTCTGGAACCTGTTGTCAGGCTTCTTGTATTCATGGAACGACATGAAGTTGTTGTCGATCTCTTCGTTCATCACGACAACATCGAAGCCGTCCTTCTTGCTCATCTCGACATATGCGGCCTGAGCCTTGGGATCTGTCGTGTATCTGATGGTCTTGTGTTCGCCTTCGGTGAGTTCCGCAAGAGTCTTGAACTTGCCGTCAACGGTCTTATAGAGGCAGATATCCTCGACTTTCTCGTAGAACTTCTCTTCCTTCATCATGCCGTACTTGACGAAGATCGAGATATCGGACCAGTACTTCTCGTAGTCTTCACGCTGTTTCTTGAAGAGCTCATTAAGCTTGTCGGAAACCTTCTTGATGATGTGTCCTGAAAGCTTCTTTACATATTCATCCTGCTGGAGCGCGGAACGTGAAACGTTGAGCGGCAGGTCAGAGCAGTCAAGGCAGCCCTGGAGCAGGAACAGGAAGTCAGGGATGATCTCCTCGATGTTGTCTGCTACGAAGATCTGGTGGTTATAGATCTTGATTCTTCCCTCGAGAGACTGGTAAACATTGTCTGTCTTGGGGAAATAAAGGATACCCTGGAGCGTGAAAGGATAATCCATGTTGAGGTGGATCCAGAAAAGCGGATCCCTGCCGTCATTGAATACACTGTGATAGAAGGACTTGTATTCCTCTTCGGTGCACTCGGAGGGCTTTTTGGTCCAGAGAGGATTCTTGTTATTGACGGGAAGATTCTTTACGGGCTCTTCCTTATACTCTTCACCCTTCTCTTCTGCTTCCTTCTTGCGCTTTGCCTCAGCTTCCTCGTGGAGCTTGTCGGCCTTTGTATCAACAAAATAGATGTCTGCAGGTGCGAAATAGCAGTATTTGCGAAGCGTCATGCGGATCGTTGCGGAATCGAAGATCTTTACGGCATCTTCTGAGAGTTTCAGCGTGATGACCGTTCCCCTGTCCTTCTTATCAGAAGGAGAGATCTCATAGTCCATACCGTCTGAAGACTTCCAGGTTACTGCCTCAGAACCTTCAACAAAGCTCTTTGTATTGATGGTTACTTCATCGGCAACCATGAACGCGGAATAGAAACCGAGGCCGAAATGTCCGATGATGCCGGACTTGTCTGTTGATTCCTCCTGGTACTTCGTAACGAAATCGAGTGCTCCTGAGAATGCGATCTGGTTGATGTATTTCTCAACTTCCTCCTGCGTCATTCCGATACCGTCGTCGCAGAATGCAAGTGTCTTGGCGTCGTCATCGTAAATGATCTTTATGGAATAATCAGCCTTGGGATCTGCTCCTGCCTCAGCCTTGCCGAGTTCTGCAAGACGTCTGTGCTTTGAAATTGCGTCTGCGCAGTTTGATACGAGCTCTCTGATGAAGATGTCCTTATCCTCATAGAGCCACTGTCTGATGACCGGAAAAATATTCTCGGTGGTTACCGATACCTTTCCCTTCTTTGTTTCCATTTATATCACCTCCAAATGATCAGCAATGTATTCTTCCGTATATCCCGCATAAGCTTTGGAGATCATGATGAGCAGCGGGTCGTTTACGGAATCAAAAGTATGGTCATCGATATACGTGACCGGGAGTATGTCAAAAGGCGTGCTGCTGACAAAGATCGCGGCATTGCCATTAACCAGTTCATCCATGGTGAACATGCCTGTCTTAAGCTCGAGTCCGGATCTTCTGAGAGCCTCGATGACGCGTCTTCTTGTAATGCCAATGAGGATCTTGTCATCGGGTGCGGAATATACGGCTCCGTTCATGATGACGAACAGATTGGACATGGAGCCTTCGTAAAGCTTTCCTTCGTTGTCTGAAAGGACTAATTCGAAAGGCTTGCCGTGAGCGTTTTCAGTCTTGAACTTCTCGTTTACGGCATTCTTGTAGTCGCCCCTGAAGACCTTGAGGTTCGGGGTCTGTCTCTCCCACCGGAAAAGGCTCGTGTTGATGCCGTTCTCAAACATCTCCTTGCCGGGAACATTAACGTCTACAAGATGGATAAGAAGATCGTCTTTTGTAAGGACGATACGGATGTTGCCGTCATCCCTGAAACCGATCTTGTTTAAGAATGAATATGCTTTATCTGAAATATCTTTGGTATCGACCGGGAAATCCTCAAGTCCTGCCACGGACTTTGTAAGCCTTGCCATGTGGTCTTCAAGGAAAAGAAGCACTCCCCTCTTGATCCTTACAGTCTCATAGTATGTTCTGGCATCTGTGGGCATCGAAAGCTCTTTTGCCTTGTCAGAACAGACATCATAAAAAGCTCCGTCAAAGAAAAACCTGTCTCCTGACGGATGCTCCATCAAAGGGTAAGCCATCTGAAAATCTCCGCTTTTATACTTTGGAAAAAATATCCAATTGAATTGTACCCAAAACGAACCTTTTTTACAAAATGAGACGCCTAAAAACATGCACAAAAATCGTTATAATATTTTACTTGTTTTTCTTAAGGGCGCTATTTACAATAAACCCTATTGACTAGGTTCTAAACAAAGAGTAATATGTTGTAGATTTATACAACGCATTGCATAATTATTCACTTAACGGAGGTGCCTTATGGCAAAAGAAAAGTTCCTGCTTGCATATTCAGGCGGTCTCGACACATCAATCATCATTCCCTGGCTCCTTGAGCATTACGACTGCGAAGTCATCGCTTACTGCGGTGAAGTCGGCGTAGGTGTCGACAACGACTACCTCAAGGCTAAGGCACTTAAGTGCGGAGCCACAAAGTGCTATGTTGAGAACATCGAAGACGAGTTCGTTACAGATTTCGTCTATCCTACTCTCAAGGCAAACGCTGTTTACGAGGGCAAGTACCTCCTCGGCACATCCATGGCACGTCCTCTCATCGCTAAGCATTTCGTTGACGTTGCACGTAAGGAAGGCTGCACGACTATCGTTCACGGCTGCACCGGCAAGGGCAACGACCAGGTAAGATTCGAGCTTTCCATCAAGGCTCTCGCTCCTGAGATGAAGATCCTTGCTCCCTGGAGGATCTGGGACATCAAGTCTCGTGACGAAGAGATCGATTATGCTGCAGCTCACGGCATCGAAGTTCCCGTTACAAAGGAGAACAACTACTCAAAGGACGAGAACCTCTGGCACCTCTCTCACGAGGGTATGGATCTTGAGGATCCCGCAAACGAGCCTAACCTCGACAAGATCCTCGAACTCATGGTTTCTCCCGAGAAGGCACCTGATACTCCCACATACGTTACTATCAAGTTCGAAAAGGGTATCCCTGTTGAAGTTGACGGTCAGAAGCTCGCACCCGCAGATCTTCTCAAGTACTGCAACAAGGTTGCAGGCGCAAACGGCGTAGGCATCGCTGACATCGTTGAGAACCGTCTCGTCGGCATGAAGTCCAGAGGCGTTTACGAGACTCCCGGCGGAACACTCCTCTTCGCAGCTCACAGAGAGCTCGAGCTCCTCACCATCGAGCGTGATACTCTCCACTACAAGGATCTCGTATCCCAGAAGTTCGCTGAGCTCGTTTACTACGGACAGTGGTTCCACCCTCTCAGAGAAGCTCTCACAGCTTTCGTAGACGATACAGAGAAGACAGTTACAGGCGAAGTTAAGATGAAGCTCTACAAGGGCAACTGCACACCTGCAGGTACAAAGTCTCCTTATTCTCTCTACGATCCTGAGATCGCTACATTTGAGGCTGATGACGTTTACAACCAGGCTGACGCAGGCGGATTCATCAACTGCTTCGGTCTCCCGATGAAAGTCAACGCTGCAATGAAGAAAAAGAACGGACTTCTCTGATCCGTTTCATTAAACAGAAACTGCAAAACAGGCCCCCGGATAACCGGGGGCTTGTTCTGTAAGGATGGGATTTGGAATATGGTATTAGATTATTTTCTGTTTGCGCTTGTTGATACAGAGAAAGGATTCTCTCCGACGAGCTCTTCCCAGGGAAGGTTCTTAACGATCTTGATGTAGTTGAATGCTATTACTGATCCGAGTATTACGATGATCGCGATAACACAGATAAGTTCTACGAGTGAGAAACCCTTCTTTGCGTCTGTCTTCTTGATGAACTTTTTCATTTTTCTTTCGCCCGTTTAATTGTTTGTGTTTGTGTTTTTGTTTGATGGCTTCATTATTGACCTTGCAAGAGGTCATAACCATCAGCAATGCACGGGGCTTTTGATGTTTAAGCGACACAACGGTTTTTGTGTGTTGCCAAACCGGAAATTTTTTTAAAAATCCACATCAAAAAGGGGCCCTGAGGCCCCTTCTTTTTGAAAAACTCGTGTTTGATATCAGACTTTGAGTTCTACATCTTCAACTGCAAGATCAGCTTCGTGAGTCTTGAGCAAAGGATTTACGCACTCATTGAGGAATGCGTCGACCTGCTCGGGGCATCTGCCGATATAGAGCTTGGGATCCTTAAGAGCCAAGAGCTCATCCATCGTCATGCCGAACTTGGGATCTGCTGCAATCCTCTCAAGAAGGTCGTTGGGCTTGCCTTCATTCTTAACAACGGAACCGGCCTGCATAGAAAGCTGACGGATCTCTTCATGGAGATCCTGACGGTTTCCGCCCTTCTTTGTAGCTTCCATCATGATGTTCTCTGTCATCATGAAAGGAAGTTCATCAAGAATGTGCTTTTCGATCATCTTGGGATATACGACAAGACCGGAAGCGACATTTGTATAGATGCCGAGGATCGCGTCAACAGCGAGGAATGCCTCAGGCACGGAGATACGCTTGTTTGCAGAGTCATCGAGCGTTCTCTCAAACCACTGCTCAGATGATGTCATTGCGGGATTGAGGACATCAGCGATGACATATCTTGAAAGAGAAGCGATCCTTTCGGATCTCATCGGGTTTCTCTTGTATGCCATTGCGGATGAACCGATCTGGTTCTTCTCGAAAGGCTCTTCGATCTCCTTTAAGTGCTGAAGGAGTCTGATGTCGTTGGAGAACTTGTGAGCGCTCTGTGCGATAGCGGCAAGTGCTGAAAGAACGGTAAAATCGACCTTTCTGGAATATGTCTGGCCGGATACATAGTAAGAAGACTCAAAGCCCATCTTAGAGCAGATCTTCTTGTCGAGTTCAACGCACTTTGCGTGATCGCCGTCGAAAAGATCGAGGAATGATGCCTGAGTGCCTGTTGTACCCTTGCAGCCGAGGAGCTTCAAAGAAGCGATGGCATTCTCAACCGTCTCAAGATCGAAAACAAGATCCTGGAGCCAGAGTGTTGCCCTCTTACCTACCGTTACGAGCTGCGCAGGCTGAAAATGGGTAAATCCCAAAGTAGGCATAGCCTTGTATTCATCAGCGAACTTTGCAAGCTTGGAGATAAGAACAACAAGTCTCTTTTTGATGAGTGTCAGGGCATCGCGCATGATGATGATGTCCGTGTTGTCACCAACATAGCAGGATGTGGCGCCAAGGTGGATTATCCTGTCAGCTCCGGAATCTTTGACCTGCTTGCCGTATGAATGAACATGAGCCATTACGTCATGACGGCGGATCTTCTCCTCTGCGGCAGCGTCTTCATAATCGATATCGTCTTTGTGAGCCTTAAGATCTTCGATCTGCTCATCTGTTATGTCGAGACCGAGTTCCTTTTCGGCTTCGGCAAGTGCGATCCAAAGAAGTCTCCATGTACGGAACTTCTTGTCAGGAGAAAAAATGAACTGCATCTCCCTGCTCGCATATCTCGAATTCAGGGGGCTTTCATAAGTATCTTTTGTCATCACGGGATTACTCCTCCAGAAGTTTATCTATAGCAGTAATTTTAGCACAAACGCTGAGAATGCTCACTGCCTTGACGATGTTTTCGACCGGCGGGAACGAAGGACAAAGCCTGATGTTTGAATCATCGGGATCCTTGCCGTAAGGGAAGCTTGCGCCTGCAGGCGTAAGTGCAACCCCTGCATCCTTACACATTGAAACAACCTTAGCAGCTGTTCCCGGGAAAGCATAGAAGCTTACGAAATATCCGCCCTTGGGATCAGTCCAATGCCAGAGATCGGATCCGCCGAGTTCTTCGTTAAGGACCTTCTGAACGGCAGCGAACTTAGGTCTTAAGATCTCGGCATGCTTTCTCATATGCTTATCGACTGCCTCTGCATTCGGCAGGAACTTTGCGTGAGCAAGCTGGTTGACCTTGTTGGTGCAGATTGCCTGAACACCAAGATACTTCTTGGCTCTTGCCATATTGTCGGGATTTGTCGCAAAGCATGAGATACCGCCGCCTGCGAAAGTAACTTTAGATGAGGAAGCGAACTCGTAAGGTCTGTTGGGGTTTCCTGCTTCAGCACACAGAGACAGGATATCGGGGATGTGTCCCCTTTCACTGTCATTCTCAGTGATGTGATGTACAACATAAGCGTTATCCCACATGATCCTGAAATCAGGAGCTGCCGTCTTCATTGAAGCAAGTCTTCTGCATGTCTCTTCTGAATATACGATTCCGTCAGGATTGCTGTAGCAAGGAACGCACCAGATACCGAGGACCTTGGAATCCTTAACTAAGTCTTCGACAATATCCATGTCGGGGCCGTTCTCAGTCATGGGAACGGGAATGAGCTCAAATCCGAGTGTCTCGGTTACTCTGAAATGTCTGTCATAACCGGGAGCCGGGCAGAGCCACTTGCGGCCTTCAACCTGTGCCCAGGGCTTCTCGGACTCGATCTCACCGAAGACCATTGAACGCATGAGAGCGTCGAACATCTGGTTAAGGCTTGAAGAATTGCCCATGAAGATGTTCTCAATATCGGTATCAAGAACTTCTGCGAACACCTTGCGGATATCATCGATACCTGCGGGGACACCGTAGTTTCTTACATCCTGTCCTTTTTCAGAAAGGAAATCGGAACCAGAAAGCGTCTCGTACATATTGCTTGTAAGATCAAGCTGTTCTGTCGCGGGAACTCCACGTGTCATATTGAGAGAAAGGTTCATAGCCTTGTACTCTTCATACCGCTTAACGAGAAGTTCCTTCTCCTGCTTAAGCTCTTCTGCAGACATTTCCCTGTAGCTCTTCATGTCAGATTTCCTCTTTCAAAATGAAATTACGGTTGTTGAAAATTGCAAGTTAGCGGCATATTCCGCCTCAAAACCTCAACAATTATAGTGAAAATGCAATTTCAAAGCAATCAAATTTCATTATTTTATATAGATAGAAGATTTTTCTACAAATTGCACCACTAAAAAGGAATAAGCTCGATATTTTTAATCATTCCGCTTGAGTCATGAGTGACCTGGGCAACCAGAAAAATGACGTTACGGTCAAAAAGCCGGTATCTGGAAATAAGATACTCAGTTGTCCTTTCTATCTTTCTTCTCTTCCGCCGGTCAACCGTCTCCGCAGAACTCGGATATGTGCCTATGTTGCGTCTGGATCTAACCTCGACGACATAGACATCACCTTCCTTTTCAAATACGCAGTCGAGTTCACCGACATTATGTATTTCAAAGTTCCTGCATATCAGGTTATACCCTTCGCCTGTCATTAATCTGATGACGGCTTCTTCGGCATTATCACCGGTCTTCCTTTTCATAGTTCTCTTATCTGTACTTTCCATATGAAACTCCAGTCAAAAAAACAATCAAGAATGTTTTAGATACCTCTCGAATTTTTGTTATATAACCGTTTTTATTGCAATAAATTATTGCGTAACATATTATTTAATAAATTAATTTGAGGGGTGAAAGAATGGGCGGCGAAAGTATATCCTTTGCAGATATCACCGCATCTCTTGAGGCATTCGACGGAAACAGTTTTTCCGGTCAGGCTTTTGCAAATTGCTGCAATCAGCTTTCCATTTCCAAGATCGAGGATCTGGTCTATGCTGACGGCAGGCTTATCAAGAGAACAGTCACATACATTTCAGAAGATTCCGATTCAGACTACATCGACAACAATGTCGAATGCGTTGACGGCATCAACATTGTCGTCCGCTATTACCGCCACAGCTTCGCTCCCGTAAATGACGACACCAGATACGATCTGACCGTCATGTTCTGCAAGATCGTCAGCGACTGTATCGCTCTTGCCCGTACAAAAGAATTGTTCGGCAACATGCGCTATGTAAATCCCGATTCCGGTCTTCACAATCTGAACTATTACCACATGGCAATCAGGAAGATCCTGAATTCCGAAGACAGATTCCTCTTTGCATGTGCCTTTATCAGCCTCAAGGGTTTCAACCAGCTCAACCGGTTCTTCGGCTCCGACATCACAGGCAAAGCCATAAAGATGTTCGCCCAAAAGATCGCGGAATTCGTAAACGAAGAATCCGGTGAGTTTGCCGTCCATGTCGGCGGTGATAACTTCGTAGTAGTTATCCTCGCTTCACGTCTTGAATCTCTCAAGACTTTCCTTTCGGCTGTACAGGTAAACCTTGAAAGCGACGGCGAGAGTTTCTCGCACATAGTTTCTGCAAGAGCAGGAATTACAACCATCATGCCCAGACACGTTACATCGAATGATGTTCTAGGTGAATGCTCTATTACCCTTCAGATCGCGAGACGAACCGGTCAGGATTTCGTCATGTTTTCCGAAAACGGTGCTGCACATGACAATCAGAAGAACATCGCAAAAACGATCTCACGTGCCGTAGATGAAAACAAGTTTCTCATCTACTACCAGCCCGTTGTTGCCACAGAAGGCATACACCCTGCCCTTTTCGAGGCTGAAGCTCTCGCAAGATGGCCTAGAGACGGAAGGATCACGGCTCCGGATGAATTCATCGATTACGCCCGTAATTCCGGGATCGTTACCAAGATAGATTTCCATGTTCTCCGTAAAGTCTGTGAAGCGATCAAGCTCTGGACTGCTTCAGGTATGAAGATCGTGCCCGTCACATGTAATTTCGCTTCCAAGAATCTGTTTAATTCCAGTCTTGTCTCTGACATCCTCGATATCATTGACAGCAATGAGATCGATAGAAAGCTTATCGGCATCGAATTCTCAGAGCCTGACTTCAAAGGCGGCAGGATCCTCCTTACCCAGGCAACGCAGGAACTTTCAGAAAAAGGCGTTAAAGTCACCATCGACAAGTTCGGTCTCGGAAGATCTTCTCTCGATCTCCTTCAAGACCTCAAAGCAGATTATCTTAAGTTCGACTTCGGTCAGCTCTCTTTGGAAGATCCCAGAGGAAGCATTATCGTTAAAGATATGATCAACCTTGCAGAGAATCTTGGTTTCACCGTCATTTGCAAAGGCGTCAAGACACTCGAAGACGCAAACGAACTCATGCTATGCGGCTGTACCAGATTCCAGTCATTTATCTATGACAAACCTTTGAGCGAAAGGTTCTTTGAACGCAGGCTCAAGCATCCTGATTACGACGAGTGATCGTCTTTTAATTTCGTTACTAATTTTCGGAGGTGTCCTTTTATGATTTCAGAAAGGCTTAAGAAACAGTTGGCCGGAGGTTCGCAGATCCGCAAGATGTTTGAGGAAGGCAACCGCCTTAAGGCTATCTACGGTGCAGATAAGGTTTACGATTTTTCGATCGGAAATCCCGATCTTGAACCTCCCCACGAAGTCAGCGATGCGCTTAAGGAACTCGCTTCAAATCCCACGCCCGGCATGCACGGATATATGAGCAACAGCGGTTACGAATCAACACGCGCCGCTATCGCAGCAAAGAAATCCGCAGAATCAGGTCTTGAGATCGGCAGCGGCGCAGTCTGCATGACTGTCGGTGCTGCATCTGCCATGAACGATGTTCTCCATTCCATTCTCGATCCCGATGACGAAGTAATCGTCATCGCTCCTTACTTCATGGAATACAACGGTTATATCGCCAACCACGGCGGTAAGCCCGTTATCGTTCAGACAGACGACAAGTTCATGCCCGTGATCGACAGCATCAAGGCTGCCATCACTTCAAAGACCAAGGCTGTCATCATCAATTCACCCAACAATCCTTCTGGTGTTGTTTATCCCGCATCCCTCCTTTCCGGACTCAACGATATGCTCAAGGCACAGGAGCATGTCATCCACGTCATTTCCGACGAGCCTTACATCGATCTCGTCTATGACGGAATGACAGTACCCTGCGCACTTAAATACATCGACAATCTCATCGTATGCTTCTCATGGAGCAAATCACTCTCACTTCCGGGCGAACGTATCGGTTATACTCTCGTTTCACCCAGGAACGAGGATTACGACGATCTCACAGCTGCCATCGTTCTTTCCAACAGGACTCTGGGCAGCGTAAACGCTCCTGCCATCTGGCAGAGAGTAATCGAGAAGTCACTCAATGCTAAGGTCGATGTTTCCAATTACGAACACAGAAGAAATCTTCTTTATTCCAACATCATCGATGCCGGATTTGACGCGGTAAAGCCAAACGGAGCACTCTATATTTTCATGAATACTCCGGAAGGCTTAACCGACGACAAATTCTCTGAGCTCTGTGCTTCTAAGAATCTCCTTCTCGTCAAGGGTTCAAGTTTCTCCAGACCCGGCTACTGCCGTCTCGCATTCTGCGTCTCAGAGAGCACAATAAAGAACTCACGTCAGGCATTTTTCGCGATCGCCGAGGAACTCGGCATTTCGCACCGCGCTTCACTCTGAACGCAAAGCCCGCAGGGCCTGCTGAAGCGCCGACAAGCAACAGACCGATCATCAAAGCAGGAGAAGTTTCTTCTCCTGTTTTTGGTATTACGGGACTTTTAAGGCTTAATGTCTGATCTTTGTTTTTCAGATCATTGTGTCTTACGATCTCCAGGTCTTCTTTCTGTGTTCCGTTCTGCTTTTCCTCATCAGTAGCTACATCAAACAGGTTTTCAAATATGACAACGGAATCACCCAAATTAAGCAAATCCACATCAAACGAGATCATTACCTCAACGGTTCCGTCGCTCTTTTCGGGTTTGAACAAGACAGTTCCAGTTACCGGATTTCCGTCTTTCATTATCTGTTTTCCGTTTGTTTTATAAAGAGTTGCAACCGCACAGTAAGTATTGCCTGCGGTAAGTCCCTTATATATGACCTTATCCGTTATACTTGTAATCCCCGAGAGCTGGTCTATGGTTTTGGTTCCCGTGCTGCTCCTGGCAACAGTTGTGGCCTGAGGCCTAAAGACTGTCTGGTCTTTATCGTTTATATCCTCATGGACTGCAACGGGGCTTCCCTGTTTCATGTCAGTCAATCTTTCATATACGACTAGTTCCTTATATTCATATGTCAGTTTCACTTTCTCAAAGAGGACTTCTATCTTTCCGTCTGCAGTTTTTGCAGTAAATTCCAATGTCTTTACGTATTTTGTTCCGTCTTTGTCCTCATAAGCTTTCCCTGTTGCCTTATCTATTAAGGTTGCCGTGATCTTATAATTCTTTCCTTCTTTTAATCCCGTATAAGAAACAGTATCTTTAATGTCTGCCGTTTCAGAATAGTTAAGTGTTTTGGTCCCGTTATTTGAGTCAGAAGCCGATGTCTTGATCCTAACGGGCCTTATAGTCTGGTCTTCATCATCGACGTCGATGTGCGTGATCAGGCTGATCCCGTCTGCATACAGTTGTTCGCCCGCAACAACGGGCCCCGTAAATGCAGTCGTATCAACATGTTCAAATTCGACCGTTACCATTCCGCCGCTCTTTTCCGGTGTGAATTCCTTGAAGCTTGTTATCGTCTTGCCTTTTGAATCAAGCAAGGGTTTTCCGTTTGTTTTATCAAGGAGCGTGCCGGTCATCTTATATTTCTTTCCCGGTATCAGATTCTTATATGTAACATAGTCGGTTATCGTAACGTCCTTGCCGTAAGAAACTATCTTCGAATTATCGTTGCCGCTGAATTCATCGATCTTCTTGTCTATCAGTTCAGTCTTTATGTCAGGCACCGTTACCTGCTGATCTCTATTTTCTATATCAGTATGTTTCAGATAAAGATGTTCTTTTCCGTTCTGATCGATCAAATAAACCTCTTCCATAAAGGTAAGTGTCTCACCTTTAAGACCGGATGCATCGATTACGACCGGAATATCAAGCGTTCCGCTCCTCCCGTCTTTATCCTTGATCTTAAGAGTCGTGTCAAAGGGTTCGGTAACAGACGTTCCGTCAGATCTGACCACCCACGCTTTTACCTTGTATATGTATCCGGGCAGGAGGTTCTCATATGTCAGGGTATCAGTGATACCGACGCCCTTTTCCGCAGCGATCTGTTTTGTTCCATTCGCCGTGCTTACCGCCTTTGTTGCGATAGATGTCGGATAATCGTTGAAATAATTTATCTTTCCGTCTTTTACATCGCTTAAGTTGTTGTCGTATACCGTTGATTCCGAAGCCTTCTTATTTGCGGGATCATTAGACGAACCTTTGACAATGTCTCTGGGGAAACGGACTACTACAGTCCTTGTCTCGCTGCTGATCTTTGTACCTTCGGGAGCTTTTGTTTCCTTTATCAAATAGGTGCCCTGCGGCACAAGATAATTACCGTCTATGTCACAGAACAGAGCATCACCGCTTATGAAATGATCCTGATCGTATGAGACTTTTCCTTCTTCGTCAGATCTGAACACCCATTCCTTGTCGGGCTTCCTGTCTTTGTAACTGTCATCCTCATAAAAGTCCGCATAATATGAGAGCGTGAACTCCGCATCGGATACCGGGATCATGGAGATGACCTCATCTGAAAGTCCGCTTGCCTTTACTTTCTTTATGAGCAGATCAAACCGCGTAAATACAGGTTCATCACTGAACTCTATTTCCGCCGTCATGTTTTCAGCAACAGTAAAATCCTTGGCCTCTTTGTCCAGATACAGTCCATAGCCCGAATGGACCTCTATGGCGGTATATTCTCCTGCAGGAAGACTTAAGGCTCCTTTTTCATCTATCGAAGCAACAGCTTTCACGCCTTCAGGATACTTGGCCTCAGATAAGTTTCCGTCTTTTCCGAACACCAGAGTTACGACAGTCATACCGGTTCCTTTATGCCTGATCTCATATGTCGTTCCTTCAGGCGAATAAAGCCTTGTATCTGCATTGACCGATTCAGGTTCTACGATCTTCTTTCTGAAAAGTCCCTTGCCTGATCTGACGTCTTCATTGAGGATCATACGGTCTTCGAGGACCTGGTAGATCGCAGGGTCTGCCGAATAATATGTGACAGCTTCATCACCTTCCTGCCGTATCTTCATTATCAGCGGCTTTGTCGGATCCGGTTTCTTAAATCCCTCCGGTGCCTGGATCTCAGTGATCACATATGTTCCCAACGGGAGCCTGTCACCTGTAAATCCCGCGAAATATCCGTTTCCTCCGGATGCCTTGAGACTATTTGCATTTATCACAAATTCCGCCGAGCCTTCCTTATGTGATGATGACGCCAGCGTTACGGTATCCTTCGGCTTAATGGCAGGTTCACCGTCAGGATCAAACAGATCCTTGTAGCTTTCGATAGTGTATGTATCGTAGTAATCGATCCGGAATAATGCATCCTGCATACCACTGCCGGTATATTTACCCCAGCCTTCATGGTCTTTCTTCTCTATTACAAGCTTACCGTCAGAACCTACCGGTTCATCCTTGGCATTATATGAAATGGTGGATGCGGTATAGTTTTTCGGTATCAGCTCAAATCTTGCATCAGACCGTTTGTATCCCTTTCCTGCCGAGATCTCGCTGAAATAGTATTTGCCGTTTATGTCAGGTATCTGATAAGTATCACTTTTGCCGCTCTCATCAAGAACAAACTCATGAAGAAGCGTTCCGTCTTCTTTAAATAATCCGTATTTTGTTCCGGTTATCGAATAACAGGAATTATTCTCGACCAGCGTTGTATCAGTGGATTTCTTGGTTACCGTTACAAGTGAAGGAAGACGAAAAGTTTCATAATTCAATACTGCTACATGAGTGTATTTCTTATCGCCTGATCCCGATTCGCTCTTGGAGTAAGCAACACCCGTCGTCTGGTCTCCTCCTGGAGCATCGTAAACTTTCTTTCCTGCCCCTGCATAGATCGCCGCGTGTGTCCATTTGAATTCTTTTTTGCTGTTGTATCCGCCAAACAGGATGATGCTTCCTTTCATTGCACCGAGTTTCTTTAATGACGAAGCAAGGCCACCGTTATTTTCAATGTTAATGCCCCCGGGAGCACCAATGTTATGAGGGGATCTCTGAGACCAAGTGGTGCAGCCGTCAACCAGATGATACTTGCTGTTAGTAAGACTGATGCCGTTAAAAGTTACATTTCCGTTTGACCTTTTGACTCCTGTTATCTTCCCTTTGCTGTCGACTTTTAGTCCGGTTATCAGTCTTAAAGCCTGAGCATATGCAAGATTAACATATCTCATACAGTCAGCCTGTCCGTTACCGGTTCCGTAATCAGCGCCTTTCATTGCTCTGCATGCAGCGATGACTGCGTCACCGAAGATAACGGAATTCCTGTAACCGGCAGCCATGAGATCTTCCTTGGTAGGCCACGTCATCTTTGATTTGTCTACCGAGAATTCCGGGCCGTCACAGGTTTCATCAATTACATCACTGACTTCACCTTCTTCATTTTCATCATTATCCTTTATATAATCCTTAGCACATTCGTCTTCCTTCCCGGCTATCAGCCTGCCTGTAAGTATTGCGGCAGCTTCAGATGTAGAATCAGCCTGAATATAGTATTCGACGGCATCACCGTAATTGGAGATTCCGAGTTTATGTCCTTCTTTATCAAGTGCGCCTGCAGTGATAACGCCTTTGATGCCTGCAGGGATGTATTCAGATGCATTGCTGTTTATATTGCCTGCCGAAGCCACCACCTTTATCCCCTTGCCGGCAGCTTCTTTAACCAGTGAGACAAACTCACTGTAATCACCGTTGTCTTTAAGAGACATGGCCATGAGAATATAATCTGCCTTATGGTCTATCGCGTATCTGACACCTGCATAGACATCTGCGAGTTTTCCTTTTCCGTCGTCGCCTACCGCTTTGACCGATATAATGTACGCATCATCAGTTTCGCCCAAGATAAGTCTGGCCATGGATGTACCATGGCCGTTACCGTCAGTTCCGTCATCACCAAGCAGTGATATCTTTTCATTCGCAATCTCAGAGCCCGTATCGATCAGCGCGACCTTCGTCTTGGCATTCGGATTGATCTTAACGTCTTTATAAAACGAACCGTTTCCAGTCGAACATAATTCAACGCGTCCGTCCAAACTGTAATCTATGTCTTTCTTCTCAAGATCCTTGAGAGCTTTTTCATAGTCAGCCTTGTTCTTAAAAGAAAGAACACACGAACCGCCGTAATCAACACCTTCTGCCCCCTTGAGCTTTGGCATGCCCTTTTTGGTTGATGCGGCGATCCTGTATTTTCTCGGAAGCTTTGAAACATTCCTGATGAATTCCTTGCCGTTCCTTGCAGAACGGACTGCCTCATCTTCTTTGGTCGCGCCAGTGGTCTCGTTAACGATCACAGATTCCGTGGTTCCTGACGTTGTTTCGGCTGAAGTTTCCCCGGATGTTTCATCGTTTTTTTCAGCCGACGTCTCAGAAGAGACCGGCGCCGTGTCTTCTGTTTCATCAGCAAATACGGGCCTGTACAGGAACATCTGATTTATGGCGAGCAGCGCTGCAAGTATCACCCGCAGCAGTTTTAAATGTTTCCTCTTCATGACTGCCTCCTTTGATCAAGAAACATCTTCTTCCAAAGATGCGCGCGTTATGCTTCCGCTGCTGATCGAGTACATGTAGACGCTGTCGGAGAGGCGTTCGGAGGGTCTTACACTTTCGTTGTTGGTAGTCTTTACGATGTTCGCAAGTTTATTCTGCTTGTAATAGGTATCAGTCGAGAGGACGATCAGATCGTGAACGGATGATGGCAGTATATAGCAGTCAGTTCCTATCTTTTTGGCCACCTCTGCTATAACTTCACTGTACAAAAGTGCGTTTGCGCCGAAGAAATCGTGCTTATTGGTAACCACATAGACGCGTTCCTTCATCGGTGTCTTCGTATATCCGGGGAATGCTTCCTTTATCTCTTCCTCATCAGCTCCCCATCTTCTCATCAGACGTCTCATTATGACCTCTATCCTTTCCGACTTGAACGGGAATAGCCTCTTGGTGTTCTCAAACGCGCAGTTATACAGGTCGCTTTCGGTAAGGCCTTCAACCTCGGCAATGTCATTAGTGATAAGGAATCCCGAAACGCCTGAATTGCTAATGCCGGTAATCGCCCTGTAGACGACTGAAAGGTCCTCGAAATTCCTGTGCGGACACCTGACGAGCATTTCAATATTATCCTGCGTGTTTACGATCTGGAAAACTATCTTCTCCTTTACTGTGGAGAAATCAAGAGAAAGGATGTTCTTGGGAATGAATTTGATCGATTCCTCAAGATATACCGCCTGTTCTGACATAGTCTGTTCGAACGATCCCGACTCCTCATACTGCGCATAAAGCCTCTCCATGTAGAATGTCGGCGCGATAAAAGCCTTGCATGGTTCCCTGGGTTTTATGGCAATACCCGTAAGCACCTCATTGAGCTTAGGTACCTGATGGAGCTCCAGTACGCAATCCGAATACCTTTCCGGAAGGTAATCAATGAACTCGCTCATGACCCGTTCCTTGAACTCTTCGTAATCCATCAACATCTTTAATGTCCTCCTGACTGATTTTTTGCATGAAAAAAACGCACCTTCGGGACACAAGGTCCAAAAAGGTGCGTTCATTTCTTTCGCATTATCAGTATAGGAAGCTGTTAAGTCTCATTCAACATGAAAAAGTCTCTATTTTTTACTCATACGGCCTTGCTTATAACGACGGCCATGTCGCCTTCAGAAGCCGTTATGCTTATGCTTGCAGCGTCTTTGACAGGTTTGTTTGAAAAAGACAACGTCTTTCCGAATTCAATAGTTCCGTTATCCAAAGGATAGTAAAGTCCTGTTGTGGTAATGCCCGAAACCGAAGCAGTCAGAGGCACGAGCGAAACTGAGGTATCATTGCCCCATCTTGAAACATCAGCCGAAAGAGAATCTTTTCCCGAAAGGAAAAACACCTGTGTGATGCCGTCATCAAGAACGATGCTCTTACCTTCCTTATGCATGGAACTTGCCATCTGAAGATTGGCAATTATGTGATCCAGCCTGCCGGTAAGCGGGCATACCACGGTTATCTCATTTCCGTCGGGAATAAAAGACAGCGCGATCTCAGTATCTGTCATGTCCTTTTCAACAGGATAAGTCTTTACGGGAATGCCTGTTTCCTTTATCTTCTCAAGGCCTTCTCCGCTGACTGAATCGAAATCGCCTACAGCAAATGCAGGCCTGATCCCGTTATTGATGCAGAAATCGATCCCGGCATCGGCAGCAATGACTTCGCCGTCTCCAATTACACGGGAAGCTTCGGAAGTAAGCGGGCCGCCGGTTACGACATAGTAATGCACGATCTGAGCTCCTCTACGGCCTTGCCTGCATCTTCAGCTCCGAAAACGGCGCTTCCTGCGACGAAATATCTCGCGCCGGCATCGTATGCTTCCTTGATGGTCTTCCTGTTGATGCCGCCGTCTACGGAAAGGAACGTATTAGCGCCCTTTTCGTCTATGGCTTTTCTGACTTTTGAGATCCTCTCGTCAGAACCTGCGAGATAACTGCTTCCGCCAAAGCCCGGAACAACAGTCATGACAAGGATAAGATCGACTTTATCTGCAAAAGGCAGGACTTTTTCAATAGGTGTATGCGGATGGATGGAAATACCGGCTTTAAGTCCGTAAGACCTTATCAGTTCAATGAGAGCGTCAGGATCTTCAGTGCACTCGATATGAAAAGTGATCATGCTGGCACCGGCATCAGCAAAAGGCTTGACGAACTTCTCCGGATTAGTGAGCATGAGATGCACGTCAAAGAACATGTCGGTATATTTTCTGATGCATTCAACGACCGGAACGCCTATCGAGAGATTATCCACGAAATGGCCGTCCATGACATCAAGATGAAGGTAGTTGGTCTTCGTTTCCACAGATTTGATATCACGCATGAGATACCCGAAATCAGCAGCGAGCACAGACGGCGCTATCTCAAAATCCATCATAATCTCTTCCTCCGTTTGTAATTGTTACGGTTATCATAAAGCTCTTTATAGAACTCTCTGTATCTTTGCATCCTGCCCTCGTCTATCATACACTTTTGGAACGCTTCTTCCACAGCACATCCTGCTTCGCCGACATGTCCGCAGTCATCGTAGCGGCAGTCAGATGCATGTTCCATTATCTCGGGATACCCCTTGCAGATATCCTTATGTGTAATACCAAGATCAAACAGTGACAGCGAAGTAAATCCGGGCGTATCGGTAATGAATCCGTCACCGAAATCGTGAAGCTCGCAGTGTCTGGTCGTATGCTTTCCCCTCTTGAGCTTAACGCTGATCTCATTGGTCTCCATGGCTCTGGTGCCGAGTATCCTGTTGCAAAGAGAACTCTTTCCGACTCCGGAAGGTCCGGCAAAAGCTGAAATACCGCTTCCCGTAAGTTCCATAAGAGTCTCTTTGGACACCGGATTATCAGGTGATGAGATCATGACGTCAAAACCTGCTGACCTGTAGATACCTGAAAGCTTGTTTGCTTCTTCCTCGCCAAGATCGCTCTTGGTAAAGATGATAACCGGCTTGATACCTAAAACGCCCGAAATGATGAGCATCTTATCAAGAAGCTTAAGATCGGGAACAGGCTCTGTTACCGCGAATGTCAGGAGCAGATAATCAACATTGGCAAGAGGAGGCCTCTGAAGGCTGTTTCTCCTCGAAGCAAATGCGCTGATGACATACGGAATGTCAACATCGCCTGAGTCTTCGATATATACGGTATCTCCTGCCTGCGGAATGAAATCCTTCTGTCTGAAGGTACCTCTGACCGAGCAAAAGACTTTTCTAACGCCCGAATCATCGCTGATCCGGACAGTATAGATTCCGCCAATGCCTTTGGTTATTATTCCTTCGATCTTGTCATCACCCATATGAGAAGACCAGTCCGTCAGCCTTCCGGCTTCACATTGCCGTCAAGGAGAGTCGGCTTTGGATCAGGCTGCGTAGGCGGTGCAGGCGGATCTATGGTCGGCACCGGTGTCGGAGTCGGCGGAGGTGTAGGCTCCGGAGTAGGCGTTACCGGAGGCGGCGGCGTAGGCTCGGGTGTAGGTGTTACCGGAGGCGGCGGCGTAGGAGTCGGTGCCGACTTGAAGATAGCCTTGAATACGAGGTTCGTATTGCCTACCTCGAACGTAAAATTGCTTGTAAGTGAAACGATCTCACCGTCATTATCTACCCAGGAATCGAACCTGAATCCGGATGCGGGAGTAGCAGTGAGAGTAACCTGAGTTCCCTCATCGTATGAACCGCCGCCGGTTACGGTGCCGCTTCCCTCACCTACCTTGACCGTTACAACGATCTGCGGAGGTGTAGGCGTAGGTGTACCGCCGTTCTTATAATCTTCCTTTGTACCGATATAGAGCTTGACGGAAGACTGTCTTGCAACGGATGTACCGGGAACGGGATCCGTGAGCATTACGATCTGTTCTGTTTCCTTGAGCTTTAAGACTTCTGCAGAACCGTCAAGAGTATATGTGAGATTGCTCTTTTCGAGCATTTCCCTTGCTGCCTTGACCGACTTGCCGACAACGTCAGGAACAACGCTGCTCGTAGGTTCAGTAGCATAGATAATGACTACGGCGGATCCTCTGGGGATCGTTGTGCCTGCAGCAGGCTCGGTCTTAATGACAAGACCGGGGCTTACCGTATCTGAAGGCTCAGGCCTGAGCGATACTTCAAGGTTAAGTGCCGTAAGTGATGAATAAACGTCCTTATAATCAACGCCTGAATAATCCGCGAGCGTGATCGTCTCGTCAGCAGAGGAAACCGTGATGACGAGCTTGCTGAAAGTGCTGCCGGCAGTTATAACGACGCCTTCGCTGATGCTCTGCGCGATTACGAGACCGGGCTGGAACTCTTCACTCTTCTCATATTCAACGGAATAGTTGATCTTATTGGTCTCAAGTTCTTTAATAGCATCTTCGGCCTTCATACCGACATAGTTCTTGACCGTATAATCAAGATTCTGCTCGATATTCGTTGCGTTGTGCACCGACTTGATGACGAGTACGCCGAGACCGATGAGGACACCTGCGATAACCGTAATGATGAGAGCAAGCAGGATATTGTCCCTGTATCTTGAAAGCCTGATGGCTTCCGCGCTCTTTTCGATCTCGCTGATCTTGTCGTATTCGGGATTCTGTCTGAAAGAGATGTTGGGCTCTGATACTGCAGGGTGCTCCGATGTCTCTGTAATGACACCGTAAACGCCGTTAGGATCTACCAGGAGAGCATCAAGCTCGTCTACGAGCTGTCTCATTGTCTGGTATCTTCTCTCAGGCGACTTCTGCATACACTTGTTGATGATGGCATCAAGACCCTGGGGAATGCCCTGCATCATGGAAGAAGCCGAAGGCGGATTCTCCTGCAGATGCTTGACTGCAATGGAAACATTGGATTCACCGTCGAAAGGGACGCGTCCCGTTACCATCTCAAACAGCGTAACACCGATGGAATAGATGTCGGACTGAGGGCCGACCTTGCTGCCCCTTGCCTGTTCAGGCGAGAAATAATGTACAGAACCGATAACGCCGCCCGTCATTGTGATCGTGGTTGATGAAGCCGCGCGCGCAATGCCGAAGTCGGTGATCTTGGAAACCTTGTCTCTTGATATAAGTATGTTCTGAGGCTTAATGTCACGGTGAACGATGCCCTTCTGGTGGGCATAATCCAATGCAAGGCTGATCTGGATAACGATCGGGACCGCATTTCTCCAGTCAAGGTGACCGTTCTGGTTGATCAGATCCTTAACCGTGATACCTTCAACATATTCCTCTACGATATATCGGAACTGACCTTCGTGGCCGACACCGAATACCTTAACGATATTGGAGTGGTCAAGCGAAGCGACAGCTTTTGCTTCAGAATCAAAGCGGCGGATAAACTCTTCATCAGATGAATATTCCGGCTTAAGTATCTTGATAGCTACGTTCAAGCCGGTGTTCATGTCTATTCCAAGGTAGACATTTGCCATGCCGCCGCTGCCGATAAGCTTAACGATACGGTACTTGTTCGCAAATATCATGCCCTCCGGGCCGTGTGCCTGATTTGCCATTTCGTTTATACCCCTGTATTACCGCCGAACGGTCTGCACAGCCCGGCCACTATTGTCGTGTTGTCTGAACTGCCGCCTCTCAATGAAGCATCGATAAGGCATTCACAGACCATTTTCAGGTCCTTGCGCAGGTTCAGAGCGGTAATGAAATCTTCCTTGTCTATGAACGAATAGAGACCATCCGAGCATAGCATGACGATATCACCGTAACTTAAATTATAACTAAAAATATCGGGCTTGAGATATACATTTTCACCAAGCACTTTTAAAAGGACATTGCGTCCGGGATGCACTTTTGCTTCAAGCTCGGATATTTTGCCCTCTTTTACAAGTTCAGCGGCCTTGTTATGGTCATTTGTGAGCTTCTGTATCTCCCTGCCGTGGCAGAGATAAACCCTCGTATCTCCGATATGAGAGATCGTGAGTTTCCTGTCATTCAATACGGCACAGGTAAGCGTCGTGCACATGCCCCGGGACTCCGGATGCTCGTATCCGTACCTAATGATCTCAACATTAGCCTTGTTAAAGACAGAAGAAAGAAAATCTCCTAAGACATTGTCATTCTTAAGCACATCGGGAGCAATCCTTAATTCTGACATCATAGTCTCGACCGCTATCCTGCTTGCGATCTCACCGCTTACCTCGCCGCCGAGTCCGTCGGCCACAGCCATGCAAAGGCATCCGCCGATGATCTCAGCAGCGCAGAAATCCTCATTTTGTTCCCTTACCGGGCCTTTTTCACTGGCGGAAGAATAAATCACTGTTCTTTCGTCTCCATGCCTCGTCTTAACTGACCGCAAGCAGCCATGATATCCGTACCCATTTCCCTGCGAAGCGTTGCGTTGATGCCGCCTGATTCAAGGATCTCCTGGAATCTCCTGACCCTGTGCTTGGGTGACGTGTGATAATCGCTTCCCGGGAACTCGTTAGCAGCGATGAGATTTACGTGCCACAGCCCTTTTCCCAGAAGCCTTACAAGCGTCTCTGCATCCTTTTCGCTGTCATTTACATTGGCAAAGAGGCTGTACTCAAAAGTGAGCCTCCTGTTAGTCTTTGAAACATATCTGCGGCATGCGTCCATAAGCTCGTTAAGAGCGTATTTCCTGCCGATCGGCATCAGCTTTTTACGCATTTCATCGGTCGCTGCATGGAGCGAGACCGACAGATTGACCTGAAGGTCGAGTTCGGTAAAACGGTCGATCATGGGCACAAGGCCGCATGTCGATATGGTAATGTGTCTTGCGCCGAGATTAAGTCCGTTGGGATCGTTTGCAAGCTTAACGAAACCGATAACGGCATCAAAGTTATCAAACGGCTCTCCGATGCCCATTATTACAACGCTCCTGATGCGCTCACCCATTTCCCTCTGTGAAACGGCAACCTGTGCGAACATTTCACCTGATGAAAGAGACCTGCCGAATCCGAGTTTTGCAGATGCGCAGAATGTGCAGCCCATCTTGCATCCCGCCTGCGAGGATATGCAAACGGAAAGGCCTGTCTTATAACGCATTACGACGGTCTCAATGATGTTGCCGTCATGAAGTTCATATACGAATTTTGTAGTTCCGTCGATCGCTGAAACGAGCTTCTGACGAATCTTAAAACTGCCGAATATAAAGCTTTCCTCAAGCTTTGCCCTTACGGCGGCAGGAACATTGTTCATGTCCTTGGTATCTGTTATTCCCGAAGACAGCCATTTATGGATCTGTCCGGCCCTGTAAGACTGGATGCCGTTTTCCTTGCACCAGAGCTCAAGCTCTTCTTTTGTCAGGTCTAAACAAAACTTACCGCTCACTCCGGATCTTCCTTTCTGTCTTTCTCCATCCTGCAGATGAAGAATCCCTCGCATCCGTCAATATCAGGGAAAAGCGTGACCATTCCGTTTTCGGCGGCTTCTTTCCTGCCTTCATCCATTTCCATGGTATCTGGAAGATATCTCTTTACGGATACCGTATGGAAACTCTTATGTGTTTCAAGGAACGATTCAACCTGAGACTCGTTTTCGTCTCTGTTGAGCGTGCAGGTGCAGTAGACCAGGGTGCCACCGGGAGCAACCATTTTGGAAGCACTGTCCAGTATCTCCTGCTGAAGGGGCAACAGTTCTTCGATCCGTTCGAAAGTGATCTTTTCCCTTATGTCAGGCTTTCTGCCGATAAGACCGAGTCCGCTGCACGGAACATCGCACAAGACAAGATCAAAAGACTTTCTTAAGTCCTTATTTTCTTTGCCGATCTTGGATGCATCGCAACATTTGACCGAGATCGACTTAAGTCCGAGTCTGTTTGCGTTGTCGGTAACAAGCTGCAGTCTGGCTTCACTGATGTCGCATGAAAGTATGCTGCAGTTGTCATGGCACATCGTGGCCATATGAGTTGATTTACCGCCGGGCGCAGAGCAGCAGTCGAGTATCTTGCTGCCTTCCGTAGGATCAGCGATCAATGAAGCTAACATAGCCGCTTCACCCTGAATGAACATTCCATAACTTGAATAGATATCAGAATTCTCAAGTCCCTTAAGGCCGCCTGTTATCTCGATCGCATCTGCGATGAGCTTTGCAGGCTGAGCATAGATACCGGCTTCTTTGAGTTCTTTGATGAGCATATCCTGCCCGATCTTCGAACTGTCAAATCTAACCGTGGTTCCAGACGGCTTAAGGAAAGCCGATCCGATATCGAAAGCTCTGGACTTGCCGTAATCTTTCTTGAAAATACCGTATATCTCAGGCTTTAATGACACCCTGATACCAGGCTTGTACTGTTCGAGATACTTCTTGGCTTCAGGAGCAGATGCGTATTTGCGAACAACGGCGTTAACGTATCCGGAAACCTTGTGATTGTATTTCTTTGCTATCTCAACCGAAGAATCGGTGACGGCATAATCAGGGATGTTTTCACCGAACTGAAGCTGCCAGACTGCCATCCTGATTACCGTTCTGGTGACGGGGTCCATCTCATCAGGCTCTTCTTTTGTTATGTGCCTGATAAGGAAATCGATAGTAAAAGTATAAGATAAAGTGCCATAGAGCATGGCTCTTGTGAAATCAAGTTTTTTACCGGTTTCAGTAGCGGCTTTGTCAGCTTTCTTTATGACCAGATTCGAAAAAGCACCTTCAAAATAAACCTGATAGAGCATCAGGAAACAAAGCTCGCGCTCGTTGCCGGCTTCTATGAGCTTTATGATGTCCTTCTTCTTATATCTGATCTGCGTGCTCATTCATGCCTCTGATCAGGAAAATACCTGTCCGGGTTTATAATTATGCGCAACATCTCTGGCCATGAGCCTCTTGCCGCCCGCAAACTGAAGTTCGACGATCTTTAAAAAGCCTTCTCCGCATTTAACGATAAGATCCGCACCCTTTGCAGCAACGACCGTTCCCGGGGCAGCAGATTCAGCAAGAGAAAGATCCGCAAAAGGCGGAAGGTCATGCGCGATCCTCGAATCGTATATCTTGAGTTTTCTCTCTCCAGCTTCGGTATAAGCACCGGGCCATGAGCTAAGCGCTCTTACCCTGTTATGAATTATCTGAACAGGCATGTCCCATGTAAAATGGCCTTCTTCGGAAGAAAGCGGCGGACAGTAAGTAGCCTTTGAATCGTCCTGCTTAACTGGAGTTATCCTGCCTTCAACGATATCTGTAACGGCAGAAGGAAGCATAGATGCGGAAAGCTCCGCCAAAGCCATCATGAGCTCATCGGAATGCATGTCAGGACCGATCTCAAGCTCTTTCTGGATAAGGATATCGCCTGTATCCATTCCTTCAGCCATCTCCATGATCGTTATGCCGGTAACCTTGTCACCGTCCATAACGGCTCTCTGAACGGGAGCAGAACCTCTCCTTGCAGGAAGAAGGCTGCCGTGGCAGTTGATGCATCCGTATTTGGGAATATTCAGAACATTTACAGGAAGTAGTTTGCCGTATGCTGCAGTCACGATCATGTCGGGCTTGGCTTCCATGATCTTGTTAAATGCCTCATCAGTCTTTAAAGTATTCGGCTGAAATACCTCAATGCCCTTTTCAAGTGCAGCGACTTTTACGGGCGGAGGCGTAAGCACCTGTTTTCTTCCGACGGGTTTGTCAGGCTGGCAGCAGCAGAGCACGACATTAAAGCCGGCTTCGGTAAGCGCCCTGAAATTGACAGCGGCAAATTCAGGCGTACCCATAAATACGATTCTTAAATCGCGGGGATCAGTCAAACGGAATCACTCCTCTTCCTCATCGTCATCATCTTCAATACGGTAGACTTTTCCGTCAACCGATTTGTCGATGAACAGGATACCGTCAAGATGGTCATTTTCATGGCAGATGCATCTTGCGAGAAGATCATCAGCCTCAAGAACAAACTCATTGCCGTTGCGGTCTAAAGCCTTAACCTTTATATGGCTGGGGCGTTCGACTTCGCAAGTCTTTCCGGGAACGGAAAGGCATCCTTCACCGCCGACCTGCGAACCGCTGGCCTCAATGATCTCGGGATTGATAAACTCGATCTTTCCGTGATCATCTCCGACATCGACAACGAAAACACGTCTCAATACGCCAACCTGAGGAGCAGCGATACCTATACCTCTGTTTTCGTAATACATGGTATCTGCGAGATCATCAAGAAGCTTAAGAATCCTGGGCGTTATTTCGTCAACGGTACGGGATTTCTTCCTGAGAAGCGGATCCCCTTCTATTACAAGATTACGTAAAGCCATTTAATTACCTCACAAACAATTATTTAACAGTTCTCAGAAATCCCATGAAGAAATATATTTCTTCTGTTCTTCCGTAAGCGTATCGATGTTGATCTTTTTTGTTGCAAGAAGGATCTCGGCAACCCTGTTATCGATGACTTCGGGAGTCTGATATACATCGATCGGAAGACGCTCTTTCTGTGTAGCGATATACATGGCAGACTGTGCCTGAAGTGCAAAGCTCATGTCCATGATCTCTACAGGATGTCCGTCACCTGAAGCGAGGTTTACAAGTCTTCCCTCGGCTATTACGCAGACGGTCTTTCCGTTTTCGAGCTTATATCCGATAACGTTGTGACGGAGCTCATTCTCGGAAACGGCAATTGCCTTAATGTCCTTCATGCTGACTTCACAGTCAAAGTGACCTGCGTTGCAGCAAACGGCGCCGTCCTTCATCATGAGGAAATGCCTGGAAGTAATGACATCCTTGCATCCGGTTACAGTGACGAAGAAATCACCCAAAGGAGCTGCCTCGTCCATTGTCATGACAGTATATCCTTCCATAAGAGCTTCACAAGCCTTTACGGGATCTATCTCGGTAACGATGACCTTGGCACCAAGACCCTTTGCCCTCATCGCAACTCCCCTGCCGCACATTCCGTAACCTGCAACGACTACGGTCTTTCCTGCTACGACAAGATTTGTTGTAGCCATGATGGCAGTCCAGACGGATTGGCCCGTTCCGAATCTGTTATCGAAAAGATGCTTGCATCTTGCATCATTGACTGCGACTACGGGATAAGCAAGCTTTCCTTCTTTTTTTAGTATCTCAAGACGGTGAACGCCTGTCGTGGTCTCTTCACATCCGCCCAAGATGTTGGGTGCAAGGTCCTTAAGCTCAGAATGCAGCAACAGGGCCAGGTCTCCGCCGTCATCGATGACGATGTCGGGTCCGAATTCGAGAGTCTTCTTAAGGCGTCCAAAATAATCAGTTTCTGAATCGCCGTGTACAGCATAAACGCTCATCATTCCGCCTGCAGCAAGAGCAGCGGCAACGTCATCCTGGGTAGACAGAGGATTGCATCCTGTGATGGCAACCTCAGCTCCGCCTCTTGCGAGAGCTCTGGCAAGGCATGCCGTCTTAGCTTCAACGTGTACGGATACAGAGATCTTCAGTCCTTTAAACGGCTGCTTTTCGATCAGTTCCGCTTCGATGGCACGAAGGACCGGCATGTTGCGGTATGCCCATTCGATCTTCTCAAGGCCATAGGGTGCAAGGCTTATATCATTAACCTCATAAGCGTGCATAGTCAGTTCTCCTTTACATGCGTTTTATGAATTCTTTTACAAGAGCACAGCTCTGCGCTGATGCGGCATTTGCCGTGTCCAGTACTTCCTTTTCACTGAGCGGCCCTGCATTGATGCCGGCAGCCATATTCGTAATGCAGGATATTCCGGCAACGCGAAGCCCCATATGTGAAGCGCATACCGCCTCGGGAACTGTGGACATTCCGACACAGTCAGCTCCTAATGTGCGGAGTGCTCTGATCTCTGCGGGTGTCTCATACTGCGGGCCTTTCATATAAGCGTAAACGCCGCGTGAAAGCTTTATACCGAGATCTTTAGCGCAGTCTTCGAGAAGAGTAACCAGTTCCCTGTCATATACACAGCTCTGATCAGGGAATCTTGTTCCGAGCTCATCAAGATTCTGGCCTCTCAATACCGACTCGCAGTAGAAAGACAGATGATCGGTAATGGCAACGAATTCAGGCGGAGTCATCTCTGTGTTGATACCGCCTGCAGCATTTGTAAGTACAAGTGTATTTACGCCAATAAGGCCAAGGACTCTGATATAGAAAACGAGAGTCTCGATCGGATATCCTTCATAATAGTGGAATCTGCCGTTCATCATGAAGACATCCTTACCGGAAAGATTTCCTGCGATCAGGGTTCCGGCATGACCTGGAGCCGTTGAATTCGGGAAATCCGGGATATCCGAATAAGGAACGGAAAAATACTTGTCACAAACCTCTGTAAGCGGGCCGAGTCCTGAACCGAGGACCAGGCATATCTCAGGCACTTTCCTGCCTTCGAGACGGCTTATAATGTAGTTACCTGCATATTTTAAAGATTTAAAGTATTCTTCCTTATTATCTATCATTACTTTTTACCACAGCAATCCTTGTATTTCTTTCCTGAACCGCAAGGGCACGGATCATTTCTGCCTACCTTGCCGGCTTCTCTCTTAACAGGCTGTCTTGTTTCATCGGAAGCAGCTGTTCCCTCGATGGGAGTAGAAGCTGAGCTGGGCGTAACTTCCTTGCCGTGACCTTCGGAAATGTTCTTTGCAACTTCCTTGGCTTCGAACTCGGATTCAGGTGTGAACTTTGCTCTCATAATGAACTTAACAGCATCATTCTGAATGGCTTCGTTCATCTCTTCGAACATTGCGGAACCTTCGAGCTTATATTCAACAACAGGGTCATGCTGACCTACGCTTCTCATTCTGATAGCTGATGAGAGCTGATCGAGAGCATCGATGTGATCCATCCACTTAAGGTCAACGGTCCTGAGGAGGATCTGACGTTCAGCTTCTCTGAATACTTCAGGAGTGATCTCCTCATCTCTCTTTGCAATGATCTCCTTAGCCTCAGCAGCGATCTCTTCAGCAAGATCGTCTGCAAGAGGAAGATCATTATCGCCGTCCTGAACCTTCTTAACGGAATCAAGGTCACCGAAGATCTCTTCGAGCTGTCTGCCCAGAGTGTATCTCTCTGAAGGTGAGATAACACCATCAAGAGCGTATGTGTTAACGACACGGGAAGCAACACGGTCAACCATCTGCAGATAGATGTCATGAACGTCGTTACCGTTGATGACCTGACGTCTCTGCTCATATGTGATGGTTCTCTGAACGTTGTTGACGTCATCGTATTCGAGAACGCTCTTACGTGATGAGAAATGCAGAGCTTCAAGCTTCTTCTGTGAACTGTCGATCATTCTTGAAAGTGACTTGAACTGGATCTCCATGTCATCGTCAATACCGAGGGTATTAGCGAGACTGGTAACACGGTCACCGCCGAAGATCCTGAGGAGGTCATCTTCGAGTGAAAGGAAGAACTTGGATCTTCCCGGGTCTCCCTGACGTCCCGCGCGTCCCTTGAGCTGATTATCGATACGTCTTGACTCGTGTCTTTCGGTACCTACGATAAACAGACCACCGAGTGACCTGACTTCTTCAGCTTCAGGAGCAAGCTCTTCTTTGAACTTCTTCTCGAGAGTGCTGAATCTCTCTCTTGCCTCGAGTACGAGTTCATCATCTGTCTCGTTATGAGCTGTAGAGGCGTCGATGAGTTCGTCTGTATAACCGAGCTTTCTCATTTCCTGAAGTGCGAGGAACTCAGCGTTACCGCCGAGGATAATATCGGTACCACGGCCTGCCATGTTGGTTGCGATGGTAACCGCACCCTTACGGCCTGCCTGGGCTACGATCTCAGCCTCGCGCATATGGTTCTTTGCATTGAGGACGTTATGCTTGATGCCGTACTTAGTAAAGATCCTTGAAAGGAGCTCTGACTTATCGACGCTTACCGTACCGACAAGAACAGGCTGTCCCTTCTCGTGAGCTTCCTTAACTGTCTTAAGGAGTGCGGAATACTTGCCGTTCTCTGTCTTGAAGACCGCATCATAGTCATCCTGACGGATAACGGGTTTGTTTGTAGGGATCTGGATAACGTCGAGGTTATAGATCTGTCTGAATTCAGACTCTTCCGTATAAGCAGTACCGGTCATTCCGGAAAGCTTTGAATACATTCTGAAGAAGTTCTGGAATGTGATCGTTGCGAGTGTCTTATTCTCGCTTGCAACCTTAACGCCTTCCTTTGCTTCAATAGCCTGGTGCAGACCGTCGCTGTAACGGCGTCCCGGCATAAGACGTCCGGTAAAGTCGTCAACGATGATGACTTCTCCGTCCTGAACGATATACTGCTCGTCCTTCTTGAAGTTTCCGTTAGCTTTGAGGGCGTTGTTGATATAGTGCTGAAGGTCAAAGTTGTCAGCGTCTGAAAGGTTGTCGATGCCGAAGTGCTTCTCGGCCTTTGCGATACCGTTTGCCGTAAGGACAGAAGTCTTTGCCTTCTCATCGATTACGTAATCCGCGTCGCCTACGACGTCATCCATATCGACCTTGTCGTCAGTCTCAACGACTGTGTATGACTTGAGGGTCTTAACGAAAGCGTCAGCCTTCTTGTAAAGGTCGGAAGATTCAACTCCGCGGCCTGAAATGATGAGCGGGGTCCTTGCCTCATCGATGAGTATCGAGTCGACCTCGTCGACGATGGCGTAATTGAGCTCACGCTGAGCGATCTGATCCTTTCTGACTACCATGTTGTCACGAAGGTAATCGAAACCGAACTCGTTGTTTGTACCGTATACGATGTCGCAGGCATACATGTCGCGGCGGTCACGGTTGGGGATGTCGTGAATGATGAGACCTACTGTCATTCCGAGGAACTTGTAAACCTTACCCATCCACTCGGAGTCACGCTTTGCGAGGTAGTCGTTTACTGTTACGACGTGAACGCCCTTGCCTGTAAGTGCGTTAAGATAAACAGGCATTGTAGCAACGAGGGTCTTACCTTCACCCGTCTTCATTTCCGCGATTCTTCCCTGGTGCAGGATGATACCGCCGATGACCTGAACCCTGTAAGGCTTCATGCCGAGAACACGCCATGCAGCCTCTCTTACGGTTGCAAATGCTTCAGGCAGAAGCTGGTCGAGTGTCTCGCCTTCGCCAAGTCTCTTTCTGAACTCGTCAGTCTTGTGTGCGAGATCGTGATCGCTAAGCTTGGAATATTCTTCCTCGTAATTCATTACGGAATCCACAAGGGACTTAATTCTCTTAAGTTCGTGATCGCTGTGTGTTCCGAAAACTGTTGTTAATAAACCCATTTACTCCGATTTCTCCTCTTGTTCTTTATTGTCGCGTTCGTTTAAACGTTTTAATGCGGTCCTGTAACCGCCATCGGGATTGATGTAGCATGTTTTAACACGTGAAATAGTCGTAGAACTGACCTTGGTGCTGCTTCTTGCCTTACCGCGCACTCTGCCGCTTCCGCGCTTCTCACCGGAAACTTCAGAAGGATTCTCGGTTTCCGTTGATCCGGAAAGCTCCTTGATGATCTCCTCGTAGCTCTTTCCCTGCTCGATCCTTCGTACGATCTGCCAACGGTGAAGAAATGACTGAAGTTCGTTGACCGAACACAGATCCTTGAAAAACTTATGAACTTCCTCGGGATTTTGCAGTGTCAGGATCGCGTTATAAAGATCCGTGAGTTCTTCCATCTCACTGTCGTTAAACGCAGCAGCGAATTTCATTTCATTTCTGTCCTTGTTCTTGATCATCCGGTTCACCCTACAGGATTGCTTACATAATCAAGGAAAAACTTGCCGAATCCCATGAAGAAAACGACAAAAACGATCGTAAGGATAAGGACAGCCAGCATGCCCATGAGACATCTTGAAAAGAAAAGGTTCTTCTTGGCCTTTCTTAGAGTGTCTCCGATAGACAGATTTGCGGTGCTGTCCGTATTGATCCTTGAATTGGCAAGGCTTGGTGTTCTGACAGTGTTTTCGTGTTTCAAACAAGATACCTCCAAATTTACCGATATATGATAACGCAATATCAAATTTAATACAATAAATTAAATAAAAGGAAATATCCTGTCAAAGTTCATTTCTTGACGTTATTTCAGGAGTATTTGGCTGATTTCCCGTATTCACTGATCACAAGATCAACGCCTTTGCTCCTGGCATACTCTTTAAGAGATTCTACCGTACTTTTGCGGTCCTGAGGCGAATTTTTGGGGATTACGACCGTAAGCTTTCTGTTATTTATGTTCTTAACGCTGTATTCCTTCCCGTTTATCACCTTGTCCGCGCCGTTAAATGAGCTCAGCCGGTCTATGTCGTCCTTTATGCTCTTGGTGATCTTGGACTTGCTCTTATAGTATGGAGCAGTAAGGTCGATGGATTTGAGCGAACCCACGCTGCCATTGTCGTTGCTGTCTATGACCGGATATGTTTTCGGAAGATTTGTACCGTAGATCTTGCGGAACTGATCTCCTCTGTTGAAATTATCAAGGCTCCAGATGTCTCCGCTCTTATCTGACGGTCCGTCACCCTGAAGGATCAAAGAAGAATCCCCGTACATCGGTATAACCGAATAAACAGTCCTGCTCTTCTTTCCTGCCACGGTTATAACCGAATAATCGACAGTAACTTCGATGATGTGCCTTTTGCTGCTTATATCGAACCTGACGTCAATGTCTTCCGGACAAAAGAAAGCAGATCCGCCATTTCTCTGCTTATAGTATTTGACTATGTTCTTTGCCATCGTACCCGCCAGAACGCCTTCCAGGACCGATTCCTCAAGCTTATAGCCTGTTGCGCTGTCTATTCCGCCTACGGCTTTAGCAACCGTACCTAAGACAGATCCTGCCTTTGTGCCTTCGATCCCTGTATCGGGGAAAGCATTCAACAGCACAGAAACCGCATCCCCGGCCGGTACGGTAAGCGGATACAACAGCGACATGTTCTCACAGCACTGGTTTACCGACCTTGTCATGAGGATATCCGTCCTGTAAAGGTTAATTGCACTTATCATGCATGCCAGAAGTATGAGCACTCCCGTAAAGCATATTGCTGATTCGATCGTTATTCCGCCTTTTTTGTTTTTCATAAACCTCACCCGTAAAGCGCATAGCTCCTTGTAACGCTGATCTTCTTTATTCCCGTGTCTGCTGAAGCCGTGATGCCCGTATAGAGTTCGCCAAAATCCCTCCTTAAGACCAAAAGCCCTCTTTCAAGCATCAGGTTGTCCGGCACTGCCTGCATGAACAGAAACAGGAAATCCCTGTAGCCTGCCGTAACGATCTTTTTGCCGTTCTTCTCATACAAAGCGACACGTTCGCCTTTGCCCAGTGTCTGAATATCCCTTCCTGCTTTAAACGTCGCTATCAGAACTATCAGCGCTACCGTGATTATCCTGTAGTCGATCTCGACAGAGCCCTCTGATACGGCAGCGATGATCGCAGATATGACCTTGGATACGGCATCGACCTTAGTGCGGTATTCCTTATCCGTGTAATCCTTCAGGAAATTCGTACCTGTCAGTACCTGCATAAGGAGAAAATTGACCGCAGCAATAGCTGCATTTCCTGTAAGACCCGTAAGTATGTATTCAGAATCTGACTTGTTCTTACTGTGCATGCTCGAAAAATCCGTTCCGTTGATCGATGAATCGATATCCTGCTTCAAAAAACAGTCGAAATTGTAAGAGAAATAGTTTGCCTCATATATGTGGGATGCAAGTTTGAAGCTGGTATTGCCGAGTTTCTCATGAAGATCGATCAGTCCTTCAAAAAGACCTATCGCAGGTTTCATATCCTTGATGCTGATATTGAACGAAAGATCCTTGAGATCATTGTCTCCGCCTTCAAGTTGCTTCTTCAGAGTATCGAAGAGACCGAGTTCTTTCTTGAAATCGTCTATCTTGAGCTTCTCGCCTGCTTTTTCAAACCAGGAACTGATCTTCTCGGCACCCTGGATGATCTCCGTCACATAACCCGCTGCAGGGCTTGAAGTGTATTCCTTGATCTTCTTGAGGACATCCGAATCGATAAGCTCGCCGATCATTTCGGAGAAGACGTCAGCTACCTGTATCAGAGCGATCCCCGTAGCCCTGTAGGAATAATACATGCCGATGGCATCCTTGAAAGCTTTGGTATCGATCTTCCTGTACCCTGCCAGATCGAGCTGGGGGCCCTCCTTATAGCCGCAAGCGAGCAATGCAGAACGGTATACGTCATCATCGACAACGGTCTTGGTGAACGCATATACGCCGTAAACGTCAAACAACCGGCGGTCATATTCGCACATAATGCTCTCGACCTGCGCATCAACCGCGTTGTTAACCTTGGTGATGTAATCGAGCTCCCAGACAAAAGCAAGGAACGTGCATTCAACAAGGATAACCGCGGAAAGGATTATGGCAAGGAACACCGAAGATGCCCCATAACGGTACTTTCTGTTCTTTAAGTTCCGTCTCATAACGGTCACCCTCAGCTTGCGAGACTCGCCGCTTTTCCGTAAACGAGACGGAAATTGTCTGACAGTCCGGTCAGATAAGTGCAAAGCCTCTCAGGAGAAGCATCATATGAAACTGCATAACCGATCTTCTTCTCATTAAGAAGCTTACCGTCACGGTTTTGAAACCCGCATTCCTCAAAGCCGTACCTGCAGTCGTCAAAAGCCCCGATCGCCGTGGATTCAGGTGCTGTTACCATGAAAGTCAGCAAAGTAAGTATCAAAGAGAATACGACCGCCGATTCAAGTGTGGACATACAATTCACCTCCGGAAAAGATTTCGAACATCTTACTACCGGAAAGTATTTGATCTACCTTACAAATACCGACAAATACCGACAAAGAAAAGCGCCCGGGATTCCGGGCGCAAATTTCTTAAAAGCATTGATCTTATTGAGCTTCGAGGCATTTTAACAATGCCTGTCCGCTATATTAACCTATTAAACGGTTTTGCGCATCAGGCACGGAGCGTGATGCCGTACTTCTCGCCGAGGTTTGCAAGGATCGTACTTACGAATCCGTCGATGACCTCAGGCTTGAACTCCTCGTCCTCAGGCGTGAAGACTACGCTGAAAGCAAGGCTCTTCTTGTTGATTCCGAGCTGGATGCCTTCATAGATATCGAAAAGCTCGATCTTTGTGATGTACTCACATGAAGCTTTGATCTCCTTCTCGACATCAGCACAGGTTATGGACTTATCCATAACGAAGCAGAAGTCGCGCTTCTCCTCATTGAACTTCGGAAGCGGAATGAACTTTCTTTCCTTTCCGTAGTACTTGCTCAATGTGCGCAGATCGATCTCTGCAACGAAAGCAGGAACTCGCATGTCGAGCTCATCGCAGATCTCATAGAGGACCTGGCCGAGATAACCGACTTCTTCACCGTTGCAGATCACTTTTGCTGTCCTTCCGGGATGCAGGAACGTCTTTACATCTTTCTCATAATCGAATTCGACATCAAGAGATGTGGCGATCACATCGACAAGACCCTTGAGTGAGTAGAAATCCTCACCTTCACCGAACACGCCGATGCAGATCGTCTCGCGCTCGTCAGGATATTCCGTGAGAGGCAGAGACTTGGGGATGAACTTATTGCCCATCTCGTAGATACGGCCCGTAAGTATTCCGTTCTTCTGGTTGCGAGCCATGGCCTTGATCATCTGAGGTGCCAGCGTCGTACGCATCAGAGAAAGATCGATGTTGATGGGGTTCAGAATCTTGATGGCAGATCTCTCCGGAGCATCCTCAGGAAGCTTCAAAAGATCGAAATCCGACGGTGAGAAGAATGAATAGTGTACACCTTCAGACGCGCCGGCAGCGCAAAGATCGCGCCTGATCTTAAGCTCGGAACGCTGCTTCAGGTTATAGCCGCCGCTTGTTACCTTTGCCGTGGGAATGAATGTGGGAACGATGTGATCGTAACCGTACATACGGATGACTTCCTCGGCAACATCCTGATAAGACTCCATATCAACACGGTATCCGGGAATGGCGATCGTGAGAGAATCACCGTTAAGCTCCGGTGCGAAATTAAGGCCCGTAAGGATGCGGACGATGTCTTCATCGGGAACCGTGATACCAAGAACGCCATTGACCTGCTTAACGCTTACAGTAAGCTTTCTGGGCTCGATGGAATTGCCTGTGTTTACATCAAAAGCTGTTTTGCTCACCTTACCGCAGCCGAGTTCCTCGATCAGATGCAGAGCTCTCTTCATGGCCATGACGGTCGTATATTCGTCAACGCCCTTGGAGAATCTCAACGATGAATCAGATACCTGGCCCAAAGCCTTCGAACTCTTACGGATATTGTCATGAGCAAACTTTGCGGCTTCGAACATGACAGCCTTTGTGGAATCGAGGATCTCAGAGTTGAGTCCGCCCATGATTCCAGCCAGCGCTACAGGTTTCTTACCGTCGCAGATAACGAGGTTGTCTGAAGTAAGTGAGAACTCCTTTTCATCGAGAGTTACTATCTTCTCGCCGTTTTCGGCACGGCGAACATGTATCTCTCCGCCTTCAAGGTACGAATAATCGAACGCATGCATCGGCTGGCCGAGCTCGTAAAGGACATAGTTTGTGATATCTACGACGTTGGATATCGCAGAGCATCCTACAAGAGCAAGTCGGCGCTTCATCCAGAGAGGCGATTCGCCTATAGTGACGTCAGAAACATAATGTCCGATGTATCTCGGGCAGATATCAGGCGCGGATACGCGGATGTTGAAATCTATTGCAACATCGCTCTCCGTGTAATCAAGAGCAGGTTCCTTTAAAGGCTTGCCGAGAACAGCAGCCACTTCCCTCGCAATTCCGAAGATGCTCTGGCAGTCAGGCCTGTTAGCCGTGATCGAAACATCGAAAATGTAATCATCAAGGCCTAAGATGGGCTTGACGTCCGCGCCCGGAACGCTGTCTTCGGGAAGGACCAAAAGTCCGTCATAGCCTGCACCCGGGAACATATCCTCAGTAACTCCGATCTCAACGCCGGAACAGAGCATTCCGAACGAATCGTAACCTCTGAGCTTGCCCTGACCGATCGTCATGACGCCTTCAACGGTCTTATGGTCTTTTGCGGTCGCATAAACCTGAGCGCCGATCAAAGCCAAAGGATACTTGCCGCCGGCAGCAACGTTATCAGCGCCGCAGCAGATCTGAAGCACACCGTTCTCACCCGCATCAACAGTGCAAAGGTGCAGGTGTGTGCCTTCGATCGGTTCGCAAGTCTTAACTTCGCCGACAACGACTTTGCTGATGTCCTTGCCAACTTCATACTTCTCCTCTACCTCGAAACCGCAGCTGAAGAGCTTCTCTTCAAGAACGTCCGGGGTAACGTCGATATCAACATAATCTTTAAGCCAACTTAATGGTACTAACATATCTTTGCCTCCTCACTTTAATCGTCGATCTGTTCAAGTACGCGCAGATCAGACTCAAACAGGAGCTTGATGTTGTTGATGCCGTACTTGAGCATGGCAATACGATCGATACCGATACCGAAAGCCAGACCGCTGTATTTGTCACTGTCGATCCCGCATCCCTCAAGTACCTTCTTGTTAACAACGCCTGCACCGAGTACTTCGATCCAGCCTGTTCCCTTACAGAGCTTGCATCCCTTGCCTCCGCACTGGAAACAGGAAACGTCGACCTCTACTGAAGGCTCCGTGAACGGGAAATATGAAGGACGCAGACGTGTTCTTGTCTCCTCACCGAAGATCTTCTTAACGAATACGTCGAGCATGCCCTGCAGATCGCAGAGTGTGATGCCCTCATCAACTACAAGGCCTTCCATCTGGGAGAACATCGGAGAATGCGTTGCATCGTCATCAGAACGGAAAACCTTACCCGGTGAGATGATCTTGATCGGCGGCTGCTGGGACTCCATAACGTGAACCTGTCCCGCAGATGTCTGAGTTCTGAGAAGGAACTCGGGACTCAGATAGAACGTATCCTGCATGTCGCGTGACGGATGGTCCTTGGGAATGTTAAGAGCCGTGAAGTTATAGTGATCCGTCTCGATCTCATTACCCTCATAGACCGAGAAACCCATGGAACCGAAGATGTCCACGATCTGGTTTCTAACCTGGGTATTGGGATGCAGGTAGCCTTTCTTAAGCTTCTTTGAAGGCAGAGTCACGTCGATGGTCTCAGCTTCGTATCTTGCCTTCTGCTCGGCAGCTTTGAACTGGGCATCCATCGTATCGAATTTCTCGGTAGCCCAGTTTCTGATCTCATTGACCATCTTGCCGTAATCGGCCTTAAGCTCCTTCGGGATCTTGCCCATCTCCTTCATGAGAGAGCCGATCTTACCTTCCTTTGAGTCCATAACGCTCTTTCTATACTCAAAGACGCCCTTGGAACTCTTGATCTCTGTAAGATCTGATTCGATCTTGGCTTTGATCTCTGATAACTTTGCGCTTAATTCACTAAGTTCAGCCATGTTGTCCTCCTTGTTCTTCATTGCTGCAAATAAAAAATCCCGCGGCAACTTAACATTGCCACGGGACGAAATCGCATTATTACTGCACCTTCGCGGTACCACCCATGTTCGGAAAGCCACTATAACCTTCCGCACTTGTCAGCGCTGTATTGCCGCGCCCGCATCTGCTTAATCAGCGCGGTAAACGCCGTTTTCGACAGAAGCTCCGGTGTTGAAATTCATCCATATGCCCTTCGTATCGTGCTTTCAGCCGGTGACACGACTCTCTTTTACGGAAGCATAAAGACTACTTACGCACCTTCATCGCATTGCCCATTGTACATATATGAATGCTAAAAAGTCAAGCAAGCCCTAATTTACAAAGAAAGGATTGTATCTGACCTCATTCCCGACTGTGGAATCAGGGCCGTGTCCGGGATAGATATGCATTTCAGGCGGAAAAGTACTTATGAGCGCAACGGAACGCTTTAAGAGCTCAAAAGATCCGCCGGGCATGTCGGTACGGCCAACGGATCCCTCAAAGACCGTATCGCCGGTAAACAGATGATCGGTGCCGTTTTCCGAAAACAGATAACAGACGGAACCCATCGTATGGCCAGGAGTAGGTATCACCTTTACGCTGACACACCCGAATTCAAGGTTTTCTCCGGGGTCTTCATAAGGAAAATCAAAAAGTTTGACAATACCATCCATAAACGAGCAGTTGGCCCGTGCGTCAGCGATCAGGGCGGCGTCCCCGGAACTCATATAGATCGGGGCATCCGGGAATCTTTGATGCCATTTTTCAACGTATTTTATGTGATCGTAGTGACCATGAGTAATGAGGAATGCCGTAACCTGAGGGATCTCCCTGTCCAGCGTATCGGGATCGACGGAAGGATCAATAACAAAAAGATCATTGTCAAAATATGCCAAATACATATTTGACATAAACGGTCCCCTTGGGATGCAGATGATATTCATGGAAAGATCAGGCGCCGGTCCCCTGCCTGTCGGCTGCATTCCACTCACGGTAATCGAGAGCGCCGTTATCGATAGCCGTGATCAGGATCTCGGCTGAAGCGATGTTTGTGGCGTAAGGAATGATGTTCTGGTCACATACGTCAAGGAGTTCCGCAGGATTGGATTCACTCTTGGTCCTGCCGTCTCTCAGATAAATGACACAGTCGATGCCGTTGAACTCGGCTCTGGATGCCAGCTGCTCAAAACCGCTCGAATAATCTACCGAAAGACCTGAAACATCAAGATCTGCGGAAGATTTAAGAAGTTTGGCGGTGTTATAGACTGAGATAAGCTGGTGCTTCTCTAAAAGAGGTTTATAGGCAATGCAGAAGTTAACAAGAAGCTCTGTCTTCCTGTTGTCAGCCATCAAAACGATCTTCATCAAAAAGCCCCCATTAAAGATTCTGCCTGAATTTTATCGTATTATCACTACTCGGACAATTTCCCTTTGATACAAAACTGCGGCAAAAAAACTGTCTTTATGTCAATTACACATGACTGTCAGGCAAGGTGATCTCCCGGTACGGGGTTGTTTTCATAGATCGGCAGCGTATTGGAGACGACCTTGTTATAATATGCCGCTATAAGCCTTCTTGCGATGATGGTCGTGGATGAACCCCACTCACCTCTTTCAACAACGAGCGCTACGGCGATCTCAGGCTTCTCTTTAGGTGCATAGCAGACGAAAAGACCGTTTGAATACTCTTTTCTGATCTTCTCGAAACCCGTCTCAGCCGTACCCGTCTTACAGACAACCTCTATCGGGAATCCCGAAAACTGCTTTTGAGCCGTTCCTCTCCAGTATTTTGAACCTTCGGTAACACATGTCATCGCATCTCTGACTGCCTGGATGTTTTCCTCGGGAATGCCTATGTCGACTGACTCGGCTTGGCCTTTATAGAGAACGGAACCGTCACTTGCTATTACTGAATCAATAATATAAGGCTTAACAAGCTTGTTTGTGGCGATTCCCGCAACATATCTGCAGAGCTGAAGGATCGTAAAGCAGTTATCGAACTGTCCGATGGATACCTGAGCGGTATTCGAAGGGAACCAGATCTTATCGTATTCGGATTCATGCAGGAGTCTCTTAGTTTCACGGCTGGACATAACACCTTTGATCTCACCGGGAAGATCGATACCCGTCTTGACGCCGAGGCCGAATCTCTTGGCCATGTTGGAGATATTGTCGATACCCGTGCTGACGCCGAGTCGCATGAAATAGATATTGCAAGACGTACCCATGGCACTGTCGAGGTTAAGAGGACCGTGACCGCCGTAGGGATACTCGAGGCAACGGAATATCCATCCGTCGACGTCCAGCGGCGAAATGCAGGAGATCCAGTTGGATTCCGTGGTAATCGTTCCGCTCTCAAGACCTGCAAGCGCCGTGATGGGCTTAAATGTTGAACCGGGAGCATACATGGACATGATGGCACGGTTCCAAAGAGGAAGGTCGGCAGCAGTCATTTCCGCGTACTCATCAATGCCGAGATAGTATTTGACCTGCTCGGCAGCCTGTGGATCGCCATAGTTTGCGAGGATGAAATCGTTAGGATCGTAGTTGGGATATGAACCCATGGCAAGAACAGCACCTGTCTTGACGTTCATAACGACGAAAGCACCTGAACTTGCCGTCTTGAAGCCCGTATGCTTTATCGCTTCCTGTCTCTGAGCATCGGTGATATAAGCTTTAAGAGCATCTGTTCCGACTTTCTGAAGATTTGAATCGATCGTAAGCTTTACCGTGGCTCCGGCTTTTGCTTTAACGCCGTAGCTCGAAGGGACAAAGATCCCCTCCTGCCCTTTTTTCGTCCATATGTTATAAGGCGTTATGCCGCTGTCACCATGAAGATAACGCTCCATCTGCGATTCAACACCTGATTTTCCGACCATGTCTTCATTCGTATAACCGAACTTCGAAAGATCCTGGAAAGTGGTCTGGGATATCTGACCTACATAACCCAGCACGTGGCATGAATAAAGCGCTTCAGGAGAATATGTCCTTGCATAGCCCTTGCTGCAGACTATGCCCATATAGTGGTAATTCTCTTCTGAAAAGATCTTGATAAGGTCTTCGGGAACGTCCTGGGCGATCTTGATAGGCGTACCTTTGATAAAAGCCCAGTTATCGGTAAAGATCTGATATCTGATCCTTATGATCTTATAAGCTTCCTCGATCGTATATCTGTTATCGAGGTTGAATTTCTGTCTCAGATAAAGGAAGAATACATTCGGGTCAGTCTTAACATACTTGTCCGAATAAGTAACGATAACGCCCTGAGCATAGTCTTCGAGGGCAAAGAGGTTGGAATTGCTCTGCCAGGCCCTGATCTTCTCCTCTTCCTTCAAGAATGCAGGATTCGGATTCATCGTGAAATACTGGTCAAGTTCCGAAATGGATATGCAGTGGTACTTGTCGAAAAGCTTCGAAAGCTCAAGACACAGTTCATTAAGCTCACTGTCGCTCAGATAGGCGTTAGCTATCATGACAGTGTTGTACTCGATGGAAGACGCGAGTTTCAATCCCTTGCTGTCAAGAATATCCCCTCTTGGAGCTTCCGAAACAAACTGTCTCAGAACACCAGTCGAACTTTCAGACATGGTCTTCTGATAATCGGAAAACTGGAGCTGGGCAGTCATAAAGAGGATCACGACTCCAAAAGAACTGAAGATCACGGCAAGAACGAGAAAACGGTTGCTGAATAACGACATCAGCCTCTTAAAGAAGCCGTTCTTTTCGTTATTTCCGCCGTTGTCCGAATTCCGGTCAAACGCGCCGTAATCATCTATCTTCAGATCTGTAGCCATGAAGTATCCTCATTACTCTTGATCACATCGTCGGCAGTTCTCTTCTGTTCCGACATGGAAACGGGGCCGGCAAACCTCCAAAGGAGAATCAGCGGAATACCCGCAATAAGATTAAGCAATGTCTGCAAAAGGCATGATCTCACTACGATCTCATAAAAGCCAAGATCATAACCACCGGCCAGACGGAAGATTACCGTCCAGCTGTACGCAAGAAAATGTCCGCCTAACTTGTAGACCAATGTGCAGAAAGCGATCGATACAAAAGCAAACGGGATGTTCTTGTGCATTCTTTTGGTAAAGAATGCAGACGACAAAACACCCGTAAGGAAAAGGACAAGCATTCCGATGCCAGCCGTGATATGTACATTTCCATCTAAGCCGACAATGGCAATAGGCGCAAGACAATCTCTTACAAGGCCCATTATCAGCCCGACAACCGCTCCGTCAGTAAATCCGTTGAAATATCCGGTCAGTACGACAAAAACAAAAGCCAGATCGGCTGTCTGACCGCCAAAACCGAGACGGTTCGGATAAGACACCTGCAATGACGATAAGAGCAGGATATAAACGGCATAAACAACGATCTTTCTGATCAGCTTACGGCGATCCATCAGCCCTGCCCGCCTTGAACCGGTGCAGCAGATGTTTCCGAAGTTTCGGGAACTCCTTCCTTCTTATCATCCGCATTGAAAGGGATCATTACGAATACATCCTCAAGTTCTCCAATGCTGGAGAAAGGTCTGAGCGTTGCAGTGACTTCCGTCGGATTTGAATAATCAACTGACACGATAGTGCCGATCGGGATACCGTCAGGGAAAAGTCCGCCTTCACCCGAAGTAACGATTACGGTTCCGGGTTCAAGCTTAACTGCTTTACCGAAAGCTTTTACCCTGCAAAGCCCGGTTTTCTTAAGGACAGCGTCACCGCTGACAATAACTGAAGCACCGTTGACCTCATTGACCTTGCCTGATGCCGAGAAACCCTCGTGCAGGAGCGGCAAGACCATGGAGTTGGAGCCCTGAGTCTCGATAACACGGCCGACAAGGTTCATCTCCGTGTCTACGACCGGATAAGACTGGCCCTGCTCAAGTACAATGCCTTCGTTCTTGCCCGCGTTGATCCTGATTACCGAGAACCATTCATCTGCTTCTCTCGAAAGGATAGACGCACCGTAGATATCGTAATTGCTGAAAGTATCCCTGATATGGAAGGCATTCTTAAGCTCTTCGTATCTGATCGCGGCTTCTTCATACTGGTTGAGCCTGTATTTGAGGTCGGCGATCTCTTCTTTCAGTGTCTTATTCTCTTCCCTGATCGCAATTCCGTCCGCAATGGCGGCCCAGAAGTCAGAGAAAGCATTGCCTGTTGCTTTTACACCTTTCTGCGCAGGCGAAACGGCATTTGAAGAAAGACCTACGACAGCTTTAAGCGGACTCCCCGGAAGGAAGCTCAGAACGATACCAGCAATTAATAGCAAAGATACCGCAAGAACAATAAACCACTTTGCTGTCAGCAGTTTCTTCAAAGCACCTTCACCTTACTTTAAGCCTTTTTACCGCAGCAGTTCTTGTACTTCTTGCCGGAACCGCAAGGGCACGGATCGTTTCTGCCGATCTTGTCAGAGTGAGCAATGTTGGCAACACGGTAATCGTGTGTGATCTCCTTCATTCTCTCTTCTGTGAGAACGTTCTTCCATGCGGGAATGTTGTAAAGCCAGTCAGCCTTTGCATCGTGCATGTTGTAGTAAAGCTTCTCGTAGTCGATGTCGAGGCTGATCTCAGTCTCATCAACGATTGCTTCAAGATCAAGAGCATCGCCGTTCTTAAGGCTGGACTTGATTCCGTCAAGGAAACCTACGAAGATCTCCATGTTGGAAGCGTTAAAGCCGAACTTTCTTGAAAGGGCAAGAACCTGACCGTTGAGGAAATCAGCGTTGTCGGGATATGCTCCGAGGATCTTCTCATAGCAGCCCTTCTCAAGCTGGTAATAACGGTTTACATATTCGATGTATTCCTGTTCGTTGGAATTGTTCTCAGACTTCTCGATCCATGTTGTATAGTAACTCATTTATATATCCTCCTAATGGATTACAGATTTGCAGCAACTGCTTTAAGGAAATCAGCAGTATTAACAACCTTTTTGTCCGGATGGTCGAGAAGGCTGTTGAGATCTCCGGTAATTATACCCGATTCTATTGTGGAAACGGCACTCTTTTCAAGTCTTGCCGCAAAATTCTCCAAGTCGGAAAGGCCGTCCATCTGGGCGCGCTTCCTGAGTGCTCCGGACCATGCGAAGAGCGTAGCCATCGGGTTGGTCGATGTCTGCTCACCCTTGAGGTATCTGTAGTAGTGCCTTGTAACGGTACCGTGAGCGGCCTCGAACTCGTAAACGCCTTCAGGTGAAACGAGTACGGATGTCATCATGGCAAGTGAACCGCATGCAGAAGCAAGCATGTCGCTCATTACGTCACCATCGTAGTTCTTGCATGCCCAGACAAAGCCGCCGTTAGAACGCATAACTCTTGCAACTGCGTCATCGATGAGCGTGTAGAAATATGTAATGCCTGATTCGGCAAACTTTGCTTCGTATTCTTCCTTGTAGATCTTCTCGAAGATGTCCTTGAAACGTCTGTCATAAACCTTTGAGATGGTATCCTTGGTTGCAAACCAGAGGTCCTGCTTGGTATCGAGAGAATACTGGAAGCATGACTTTGCGAAAGCCGCGATGGACTTATCTGTGTTGTACTGGCCCTGGAGGACACCGCCGCCTGTATATTCGAAAACAGTCTGCTTTTCCTGTCTTCCGTCAGGATATGTGACGACAAGATCCGCTCTTGCAGGTCCGTCTACCAGGAATTCCGTGTTTCTGTAAACATCGCCGTAAGCGTGACGTGCAATCGTGATAGGCTTTTCCCAGCAAGAGACAAAAGGCTTGATCCCGTTTACGAGGATCGGGCTTCTGAAAACAGTACCGTCAAGGATCGCCCTGATCGTACCGTTGGGGCTCTTCCACATCTGGTGAAGATTATATTCGGTCATTCTCTGCGCATTAGGAGTAATGGTTGCGCACTTTACTGCAACGCCAAGCTCTTTGGTCCTGTTTGCGGCATCAATGGTTACCTGATCCTCTGTCTTGTCCCTGTTGGGAAGTCCCAGGTCAAAGTACTCGCTCTTGAGGTCAACAAACGGAAGGATGACAATGTCTTTAATTTCTTTCCAGATTATCCTTGTCATCTCATCGCCGTCCATCTCGACGATAGGTGTCTTCATCTCGATCTTACTCATATATTTCTCCTTGATTAATAAAGTCCAATATGCGATTTTAAGTCTTTAATTTAAATGCGTCAATTGTTACCTGTCCCCTGTCGCGGCTTTTACCAGTATTATCTCCAAAGCGTACCGCTCATCGATCAGTCCGTGCTTGACGTCCGAATCCGAAGCACAGGCCGCCAGATAGGTCTGTATAAGGCGCGGCATGGTAAAGCTTGAGGCCTGTCTTATAAGCTTCCCGGCATAGAATTCGTTCATTCCCGCCTCAGCTACCAGAGTTTTTGCATTTCCAGCCTCTTTTGCCATTATCAGGCGCTTGAGGTGATTTAAGACCTGGACCCTTATCTGTATAAGGGGTTCTCTGACCGCTATGAGATTGTTCAGCGTACCCAAAGCCTTGGCAGGGTTCTGGCTTCCGCAGGCATCCATAATGTCAAAGATCCTGCCGCTGAGGTCAGGAGGACAGCATTCTTCGATGATCTCTTCGGTTACCCTGCCGGTTCCGGAATTCTGGCAGTACAGGGCGATCTTTGCGACTTCCCCCGATATTGCAAGCATTTCAGATCCGCACCTTGAAATCAGTGACATCACTGCTCTTCCGTCGATCGAAAGATTGTATTTGGCAAACATCCTCGTGACCCTGGAAGATATGTCGTCTTCCTCCATGGTACCCATTGAAACCACTGTGCCGTTCTGTACAAAGGCTTTGAATACTTTTCTCTTGGCATCGGCCTCATCCTCGACGAAGATAACGACTGAAGATGACGGGATGTTCTTCAGCATCTCAAGATCCTTATCGGAGACTTCTTTTCCGGTAATGCCCGACTGTCTTATTATCACAAGACGCCTGTCGGACATCATGGGAGGCATTGAGACCATCTCGTCGAGCCTGTCAAAGCTGAACTGGTCGTCACTTCTCGTATCGATAACGCTGAAATCAATACTTTCAGCGCCTTCAGTTACATATTTCTTTTTGGCCGTCTTCAAAGCGCCGTCGATCAGGTACTGTTCCTGTCCGTAGATCAGGATCAGTCCCAGAGAATCCGGGTGATTCAGGAGCTTGTCGAAAAACTCCTTGTATCCGATGACACCCTTGGGAAGCGATTTGGCTTTAGCCATTGGATTTCTCCTCCTTCTTGGCTTCAACGGTCCTTCCATCGGGATAATAGACATTTACGTCAACATTGCCGTTGATGCCGGAGATCCTCCCGGAAGCGCTGAACTGCCAGAAATGGAACGTTCCGACATAAGAAGGCTGTGTTTTCCAGTCGGCGAGCCAGATCTTATATCTTCCGGGTCTGAACCAGTTCCTCAAAAAGTATGGATTTGCATAGATCATGGCCTCATATCCGTAGTTCTCCATCTCAGAACAGAACAGATAGAACATATTGTTAAGATCTGACGAATTCATCTTGAGTTTCTGGAAACCCTTCCACTTCTCAAAATCATAAGCTACGGGGAAATCGATCTCCTTGCCCTTTAAAGCCTTTGCAAGCTCAGCGCAGTGCTCCTTCATGAGCTTTTCCGTATTATCGACGCTATAGTAATAAACACCGACAAGGAGTCCTGCGGCCTTTGCCTTCTTGTAGTTCTCCTCGAATTTGGTGTCGATGCCGAACTTCCCGTTATTGTAGATAGCCATACGGATAATGACGAAATGGCAGCCTGCTTCCTTGACCTTGGCGAAATCGATATTGCCCTGGTACTTGGAAACATCTATGCCTATGAAGGCGTTACCGGTCTCATACTTGTTCTTGAGATCGGCAAATGTAGTCTTTTTCTTTGCAGTGGTAGCAGAAGTGCTGCTCTTGGAAGAGGAAGTTGCAGGCTTCTTGGTGGGAGTAGGCTTCTTTACATAGACCTTTACGGTGACATCGATGGTCTTGCTGTTTCCGGCATCGTCTGTGATCGTCATCTGGATCGGATAATCGCCTGCAGTATTGACGTCTACTTCACCCGTAACCTTGAGTTCGATGTCTCTGTCCGTATCATCTATGTAGCCGACATAATCATCGGGTACGAATTCCTTGCCCTTGGCAAGCTGTATAGTCCTCGGATAACTGATAAAGACAGGAGCTTCCGTGTCTACTTCAGGCGGTTCCATGTGCATGGATTCGGGAAATGTCTCTTCTGTTGTAGTCTCGGACGAATCAGCGGGAGATGTTTCCGAAACATCATCCGAAGTTGATCGAGATGTTGAATCACCTGTCGATGAAACGTACTGATATTCGTTTGCGTTGAGCATGCAGCCCTGCATCAAAGCAGCGGAAGCCATGCACAGGGAAAGCGCAACTGCCTTTATTTTCAAGCTATATTTCATTAATTCTGACTCCGTCATAAGTTTATTGACTAATTATAACAAAGATATCTCTTTTAAAAGTCGGAAATAGTGAGGAATTAAGAAACAATATGGCTTATGTTATACTTCACTTAAGGAGTGTGACATGGTTTCCCGCGGATTAAACAGATCCAGGCGTATTACCGTTGCAGCCGCCGTGATCCTGGCGGTCTTGTTTGCGGTGCTCCTTATCATCAACGTTTTTCCCAGTATCAGGAAAGAAACAGTCATTAAAGGCCTTACAGAGTTCAAGACCGAGACTCTAGCGCCGGAAAGCACGGCAGAGAAGCGTTTCGACTGCACAATGGCAGGTTTTGACGCAATGGCATTCTTTATCCTTGGCGGTGACGCCACTTCTCTGTCCGTCACTGTAAATAATACCGATCTTGATAGAGATATCCTGAAAGATGTCCGCATAACCGGCAGTATGTGTTCACCGGAGGGCAAAGGCACCGTAATAAGGCTCAGCCGGCCTGACAGCACCAGGTTCGACCCCGGACATTACCGCGTCAGCATTACAAATACTGCGTCTTCACCTGCGGATCTCGTAGTCGAGAAAGAAGATGCATCCCTTACAGTCAGACTGTTCGTAAAGACCGTTACCGGTTATATAGTTTTTGCTGCCGTCTGCATTATGCTCCTTGCTTTTGCCGCTGCTTCCATTTGCATCTATTTGAAAGCAGGATCCGCATCCGTCATTTCTCCGGAAAGGATTTTTCTTGCAGCAGTTATCCCTCTGAGCATCGCCTGCATTTTCCTCATACCGCCCTGGAGTACGGGAGACAGCGAGGCTCATTATCTGGCATGTTACAGACTGTCCAATCTTTTCCTCGGACAGTCTGGCGACTATGAATGGATGGGAAGGACCGATGATGTGTTGTTTTTCAGGGATATCTGGTGGTCATCTACGACTCCCACAACGGGCGGCTACGAGATCTTAAAGAGCAATTTCCGTTTATTCGCGGAAGACGCTTCTCTGATAAAGATGACTTCCACGTCCGAGAAGATGAACTATTATTCGGTCTTCTGCTATATCCCCCAGACGCTTGCCCTGATAACAGGCCGCATTCTCGGATTCGGACCTGTTTTCAACTGCTATCTTGTAAAAGTATTCACGGCAGCATTTTATACAGTCTTATGCTACAGGGCGATCAGGAAAGCCCCTTACTGCAAGGGCATCATCGCATTGTGCGCAGTCCTGCCCTCTTCTCTCATGATGAGCGGAGCCTTTTCCTACGACCCGATGGTCATTATAACCACGCTGAACTTCTTATCTTCCGTTCTTTTGCTCAAAGAATCACCTGATGACAAAAAAGCCCTTGCGTTTGCATGCATCTGGGCTTTCATACTCGGAGCCGTCAAGGGCGGCGGATACCTTATCCTCCTGCCTTTGCTCCTTATGATCCCTTCAAGGAAGAAGAGCTTCAAGCATATGGGAAAGTTCCTTCCTATGATCTGCGGCCTGTTTTCGGTTGCGATCTTTGATATGTTCCTTCCCGACCGCGGACTATACCAGTTCGGAAGCAAAGGAAACGGGTTCATGACGGCATCTTTCGCTCTCGAAAACCCTGTTGCATATCTTGTCATGACAGTTAAGACCTATGCGCGTTTCGCAGGCGAAATGCTCGCGGATCTTTTCGGTTCAAAACTCTGCTGGGGCGAGAAAACAATTCCTTTTGTATTCACAGTTGTCATGCTGATCGCGCTCCTGATGATCGCAGCTTCTGACGAAAGGCTTGATACGCTGAAAAAGAATGACATCATTATCATTTCGTCAGTTGTTCTGATCGCGCTGATTTCAACACCCGCTATGCTCCTTAGCTGGACGCCTGAAGGTTCCGACGTGATCCTCGGTATCCAGGGACACTATTTCCTGCCTGCCCTGCCTTTATTTGCGATCGCTGCAGGCAAAGGCCTGAGAGTTCTTTCGAAGAAGACGGGATTTATTAAGTCCAAAGCATTCAAAGCAGTGTGCGCATCCGCTTATCCGGTCATATTGATAATGACGTTCTTTGCATTCTATTTCATTATGCGTCTGTATCTGACCCGATAATTTCTGATCAGTAGAATTCGAGGATCACGGCTCCGTCCGTGTCTGTTCTGTATATCAGGCTCCCTGCATCTTTCAGTCTTTCAACAGTCTTGGGCGAAGGATGTCCGTACAGATTGTTCTTTCCGACCTGTATCACTGATATTTCGGGTTTCACAACTTTAAGGAATGATGCCGAACTTGAGTACTTTGAACCGTGATGAGCCACTTTGAGCAGATCAACGTCAGTCAAAAAACCCCCGGATACAAGAAGCTCCTCAGTTTCAGAAGCGATATCACCCGTAAAGAGCATTTTTATGTCTTTGCATTCAAGCACTGCGACAAGACTTCCCGGATTGCCGCCTGTAGTGCAGTTTTCAGGGTATATCACCCTTATCCTGACATCATCTGACATCCCGATCACATCACCTGCCCTGATCTGCCCCAGATTTGCACGGAAACCTTCAGGATCACAGTTCCTGGACCGAAGTGATTTGTCGAAAGCCGCTGTATCTGCGTCTTTTCCGGTAAATCCCGTAAAGATCCTTTCTATCCTTCCATCTTCATTCAGCGCCGCTATCCCGCCCGCATGATCCTGGTCCCAGTGCGTCATCAAAGCGATATCAACCCGGCTGATGCCGTAATGATCAAGAACGGCAGATACGTTTCTTTCACCTTTCTCGTAAGTTCCGCTGTCGATGAGACACGTTCTGTTACCTGCGATTATCAGGCAGCAGTCACCCTGCCCGACATCCGCAAATATCACCTCAGCCTTTAACGGCTTAACAAACCCTGAAACCAGAAGACCGATGCATGCAGCAACCATTAAGCATGAAACCCTGGAAAGCAGCTCTCTGATCGAAAACCGCGGCAGCAGTTTAAGTACGATAAACATCCAAAAAACAAGTATAAATACGGGATCTATCACTTTTCCCCTGCAAGATCCGAGGGCCAGGCTGCTTCCAATGCCGGTTATCTTTCTCAAAAGCCCAAGAAACAGGCATGACGGGGCCGAAAAAGCGTAGCCGGAGCCCTCCGGGAACAGCAAAGACAAAAAGACACCCGGAACAAACAATAAACAAATACCTTTTGCGAGAATGCCGCCAAGAGCCTGAACAGCGAACTGCACGATCCCGAACCTGCTGTCCAAAAGTCCTGTAAACGGCATTGTCCCGAGTACCGCGGCAGTCTGGGCGCTCAATGCGTTCCGGATGCCTTTAGCTTTCTTCAAAAAGCGCATCATGTCTGCGATCCTGCCGGAAAGGAGCCTTATCGCTATACAAGCAGAGAAACTCAAAAGAAAACCCGTCCTGCATGAACAGAAAGGATCAGCAACCATCATGGCGAGTGCCGCTGCAGCCATTGCCGATACAGTATCCTTGCCTGCAAAAGATGTAGATGACATAAACGCAGCCCTTGTAACCGATTCACTCCAGCCCGTGACACATGCTGTCAGGAATGCAAAGAAAACATATATGCCGGCAGTTTTCCTCCTGTCGCGACAAAACGAATTCAAGACATACGGCAACGTTGCCAGAAAACCCGCGAAATGAGTTCCTGACACGGCCAAAAGATGCGAACAGCCAGACAGCGCAAAATCACGGGTAACCTTCTCTTCTGCAAGAGACGAATCCCCCAGGCATACCGCAGCCAGCAAAGCCTTTTCTTCACTGCTCCTGCCGTAAGTAAACCTTTCAAACAGAAACCCGCGCAGCCTGAAACAGAGATCCGGAAAAGAAAGTATTGTTTTCATTACGCCTCCGGGTACGGAAACGGAGTGATACGAATCGGCATAGAACAGATACCTGATGCCTTTGCTCCTAAGATATGCAGGATGATCGAACTCACCGGGATTGCCCGGACTCTCGGGTTCCTTAAACCTTCCGCAAGTCCGGAACACCTCACCGGGCCGCAGATCAGGAGCCTCCATCTCCTTATTGAACCTCAATTCGGCTCTGACACCCTGTAGCTCAACAGTTATGCGGTTTGTGCCAGACAGTTTTCTCTCGCACGACAAGACCGTACCCGTAAAATAGTCCTCACCGCTTTCGGGACATGATGCCCCGAGCACCAAAAGGATACGCAAACAACATAAAACGACAAGCAATAGGCTTATAAGCGAACAAGACAAAACAGAGAGAACTCGTTTTTTGAAGGCATATACAGACACTGAAATCAGAAAGATCACTGACAGGATAACCGGAACTATGCTCTCCGAAACATAAGTAAGACAGCAGGCAGCAAAGAGCAAAATGGCAGGAACAAGCAAAGGCCTTTTCAGCATGCGTTCCGCGATCTCACTTAGCATGCCCGAATCAGCCGTTCTTGGAATATTCAGTTTTATTCTGTTAAAATCTGTCATGATTTGATTTTAAAGAGCAATCAGCTCCAAATCATCGTCAAAATGCTTACAAATACCGACAAACACCGACAAAGTGAACATCTTTATGAACGATACGAACATCAACTTTAATAATATGAAATACAAGATAACCTGCGCTGACGTGAAGGGGCTTCCCGTTACGGAGCTGCCGGAGATCGTCATATCAGGCAGGTCAAATGCCGGCAAATCCTCACTTGTCAACGCTCTGGCATCTTCCAACAAACTCGCAAGAGTATCTTCAAAACCCGGAAAGACCAGAGAAATCATATATTTTGACCTCGACGGAAAGGCTTTGGTAGCAGATCTTCCGGGATACGGCTATTCCGCTGCCTCAAAGGAAGTAACAGCAAAGTTTTCAGACCTTTGCGACAACTATTTCAGATGCGGAAGAAAGATATCACTCGTATTATTCCTCATGGACATCAGAAGGACTCCTTCTGATGAAGACATCGGAATGCTCGAATTTCTTAACAATGCCGGTATTCCCTACATCATGGTATTTACCAAATGCGACAAGTTTTCCAATGCGGAGATCAGAAAACAGCTCGGTATCCTGTCAGGATATTTTGATTTCAAGGAAGATGCCCAGGTCTTTGCAGTTTCCTCCAAGGATAAGAAAGGAATCAGCGACTTAAAACAGGCTATTTCAGACATAATTAGCAGAGTCTAACTATGCAATACATAAAGCAATACAAAAACATCAACAACTTTCCTTTTGCTTTTCGTGCAAAAAATTCAAAGATTGTCATTTGAAACGGAAAAATTATCCTTTAATATTTAAGTATTAAAAAGGAGGGGTTTGGTCTGCGATGAGCGATCTGTATGTCAGTTCCGGTTTTGATCAGGCTTCTTTGCCCCCTTTCGGACCCATCGGCATTATTTCACATACTGCAAATAAGGAATTCGTTAAGAGCGTTTCCGACGTTATTTTCAGTAAAAGGTCCGCACGCGTTGAGAAAAAGAGCAATCCCTACGTAAACAGTCCCGGATATTGCAGATCCGACTATATCATCGATTCAACCTTCAACAGATACGATAACGGCGAAGGCACTTTCTCTTTGCTTGAAAGTGTCCGAGGTCATGACATGTACATTATTACTGATGTTCTCGCACACAGTTACAGCTATGAACTTGTCGAAGGCGATCATGTCATCAGCCCTGATGACCATTACAGGGATCTTTTGAGGATAATCACCGTTCTTAAGGGCAAAGCCAAGCGTATCAATGTCATCATGCCTTTCGTTTACGAAGGAAGGCGTGAGAAGCTCGATTCCCACAGAGAGTCCTGGGATTGTGCCGAAATGCTCAAAAAGCTTTATGAACTCGGCATTTCAAACCTTATCATTTTTGATCCTCATGACGGCAGGATCGAAAATGCAGTACCTCTTATGAGCATTGAGTATCCCAGATGTCAGTTTAAATTGACTTCTTCTCTTCTCAACCGCTTCAGCTCCATTAAATTGGATAAAGATAATACTATCGTTGTCAGCCCTGACGAGACAGGTGTCTCGAGGGCGATTTTTTACTCTTCTCACCTGAACCTGCCTCTGGGCATCTTCTACCGTGACAGGGATTACACCACTAAGATCAACGGTGAACATCCCATCAAGCAGTTCAAATACTTAGGCGACAGTGTTAAAGACAAAGACATTCTTCTTATCGATGACATGATCAATTCCGGAAACACCATGCTCAGCACTGCTGAGAAGCTTAAGAATTACGGAGCTGCCAATATCTACTGCCTCGCGCCATACGGTCTGTTCACCGGCGGACTCAGCGTTTTTGATGAAGCCTTTGAAAAAGGCATTATCAAGGCTGTCTGCTGCACGAACCTTATCTACAGGTCTCCCGAGCTGCTGCAGCGCGAATGGTATGTTGATGCGAACATGATCCCCTACGTCGCGAGGATCATCGAAGCACTCAACCTCGACGAGTCGATCTACGACCTCATCAACTCAACAACAAGACTTACCGACCTTGCCAGCCAGATAAGGATCGGAGAGCTTTTTGAAACTAAAGACGAATAAAAGTAACAGCAACATAAGAAAGGCAGGCTGCACACTATGACTTCAGCATCCGATGAAAAAGCTTATTCACGTTATGACCAATACGGTGATAACCCGATGGCACCGGTTGGCCCTATCGGCCTTCTCGCTCTCAAAGGAAGTGAGGAATTTACCGAGAAAGTCAACTTCTATCTGAATAAGAGACGTTCGGAATACCAGAAAGAGCAATTCGTCAACACTTATCCCGGATTCTTCAGAGAGGACTATACGATCCCTCTTGAGAATGCAAGATTCTCTTCCGGCGAAGGTAAAGCAGTCGTTAAGAACACCGTCAGAGGCCATGACCTCTACCTCATCAGCGATGTCATGAACTGCTCCTGCACATACAAGATGTTCGGTCAGGACAACAGGATGAGTCCTGACGATCACTATCAGGACCTTAAGCGTGTAATACTCGCCTGCTCCGGTAAATCAAGACGTATCAATGTCATCATGCCTTATCTTTACGAAGGCCGTCAGCACAAGAGAAACGCCAGAGAGTCTCTGGACTGCGCTTTCGCACTTGAAGAGCTTTATGAGCTCGGTGTTGCAAACATCATCACTTTCGATGCTCACGACGAGCGTGTTGCAAATGCTATTCCTCTCGCAGGCTTTGAGAGCCTCCCTACCACATATCAGATCATCAAGGAAATGTACCGTCAGATCCCTGACCTGAGCTTCTCCAACGGCAAGTTCATGATAATCTCACCTGATGAAGGCGGTATCTCCAGAGCTATGTACTATGCATCCATCCTCGGAGTGCCTCTCGGAACTTTCTATAAGAGAAGAGACTATACTACTGTCGTTAACGGACGTAACCCGATCGTTGCACACGAGTTCCTCGGTGATTCCGTTGAAGGCAAGGACATCCTCATCATCGATGACATGATTTCCTCCGGTGACTCCATCCTCGATATCGCCCGCGAAATGAAGCAGAGAGGCGCAAACAGAGTCCTCTGCGCCGTTACTTTCGGTCTCTTCACCGAAGGCATCGACAAGTTCAACCAGGCATACGAGGAAGGCATCATCACAAAGGTATTTGCAACGAACCTCATCTACAGACGTCCTGAACTCCTTCAGGCTCCCTGGTTTGCAGACGTCAATCTCTGCAAGTTCGTTGCTCTTCTTATCGACGCGATCAACCACGACGCTTCCCTGTCCAACCTCATCAATCCTACCGAGAAGATCAAAAAGCTCCTCAAGACAAAGGAAAACATCGGTTAAGACATGGCAACGCGCGCATCCGGAAAATCATCGGGAACCAGAAGGACCTCCTCTTCAACAACGAGAAGGTCCTCTTCAACCGGTTCCAAAAAACCTGCTTCAAGCCGTCAGGGCACTTCTTCCAGAAGATCTGCCCCTGTTCAGTCTGAGCCTGGTTTTGCTGAAAGGATCAAATCAAGTCCTATCCTCAGCCGCATGATGATGCCGATCATCTTCATCATTGTTGTAATGGTGATCGTAGGCATCGATCTTCTGTTTGCATGGAATGATTTTTCCAGATTTTTCAAGATACTTGGTGTTGAGATCCTTGCAGCCGTCATAGTATGGGTACTTAAGATGGTGTTCTCAAAGTCCAGATCTTCTGAAGACCCGGTTTCCGAGGTATAAAGACTTGCCCTTAGACGGAATTACCTGCCAGCTTTTAGCAGATGACCTTAATAAGAGTCTGTCCGGTTCACGCATCGACAAGATCTTCATGCCGGACAGGCATTCAATCGTCCTTCACATAAGAACGCAGGAAGGTGTAAAAAAGCTGCTTATCTGCGCTGACCCGTCCCTTCCACGCATCATGATCACCGACGACGTCAAGGACAACCCTGCCCTCCCGCCGTCATTTTGCATGCTCCTGCGTAAATACATTGCCGGAGCAAGGATAAACTGTGTCACGGACCCCGGATACGAGCGCGTCATTGAGATACACTGCTCCAACACAGACGAATTAAGGGATGTTAAGGATTACAGACTCATAGTCGAGCTTATGGGCCGTTTTTCGAACATCGTCCTCGTCAACGGATCGGGTAAGATCCTCGATTCCTCCATACACGTTGATTTCGAGGTTTCCAAGCTCAGAGAAGTCATGCCCGCCAGGGTCTACAGCTATCCGCCGGCTCAAAATAAGCTTTCGGCCGAAGAAGCTCTCGATATGATCCGCAAAGGCGAGCTTCCTATAATCGAAGACGAAAAATCACGCCCGATCGGCAAGGCGCTGGTAAATTCCATAAAAGGCATGTCCCCTGTTCTTTCAAGACAGCTCTGCCTTCAGTCTGATGCAGATGAACGCCAAACGATAACTCTAATGGGCGAAGAATCCCGCCAGAGGCTTCTTTCAAGGCTTGAAGGATTTCTTTCCGCAATTGCCGGCAGGACTTACACGCCACTCGTCTATTTTGATGAATGCAATATTCCGGTCGAGTTTGCTCCCATGGAGCTTTCCGGTTACAGCAGTTCAAAGGCGATGGGATCGATCTCCGAGGCCATCAGCGTTTACTACGATGCCAAATTTTCCGAGATGGATCTCGATGCCGGAAAGCACAGATTAAGGCAGATAACCGACAGTGCCCTCTCCAAGGTCATCAAAAAGAAAGAAGTGCACGAAACTGATGCCGCTGAAGGTGCAAAAGCTGACGAATACAAGCACTACGGAGACGTCATACTCACATATAAGTACATGATCAAGCCTCAGGATTCAGTTCTTAACACCGAGGATTACACCACTGACCCGCCTTCTCTCATTTCGATCCCGCTCGATCCTTCACTCGATGCCTCCGGAAATGCGCAGGACTATTACCGCCGTTTCCGCAAAGCAAAGCGCAAGGCTGAAATGTCCGAGGAATACATCAAAGAAGACGATCTAGCCATCATGTACCTGAGATCCGTAAAGACAGCTATCGATGCCGCCGTAACTCAGGAAGACCTTGATGCCATCAACGAAGAGATCAAGGCCGAGGTCAACGGTTCACATGCCGTACGAACGGTTAACAGGCAGAATGCAGGCGATCCGAACAGAATGGTCGGCATATCCAAGTCCGGAAAGGCATCTTCCAGAGCCCTGCGCGAAGCCGCAAAGCGCGCAAATGCCAAGAAAAACAACAAACCGGGCAAGAATACGGAAAAAGCCCTTCCCTACCGCAGATACAGATCAGCAGACGGTCATGAGATCATATGCGGAAGGAGTAATATCCAGAACGAGAAGCTCACATTTACCACCGCTTCACGAAAAACTGACTGGTGGTTCCACGTTAAGGGACTTCCGGGAACCCATGTAATCCTCAAGCCTTTTGATAACGAGGACATGCCTTCGGATTCTTCCATTCTTGAAGCCGCATCACTCGCCGCATTCTTCTCAAAGAGCATAATCCTTGAGGAACACAATGCCGCAGAAGGCTCGAGAGCCGGCAAGCTCAAGGCTGAGGTCGATTACTGTCCTGTCTCCCATGTAAAGAAAATACCGGGCGCAAAACCCGGCATGGTCATTTACGAGAATTACTATTCCGTACTGGTGGATTCCGAAGAGCCGAAAGAGCGTCTTTCTTAAGTTTCAAAGCTCTTTAAGATCTTCTCCTTGAACTCTGATTCATCGAGCGAGAAACAGCAGCCGCAGTATTTCTGCCTGTAAAGTCCTATCTCTTTTGCAAGTCTCTGACCGAAATAAAAGCCCGGCCTGAAATCAATATAGTAAAACTTAACGCCGTACCGTTCTGCTTTCTGCCCGGAGATCTCAGTTATCCTGTCATGCTGCTGGTAAGGACTTACGAGCAATGTCGTGCAGAAAGAATCATAGCCGTGATCTGCGCAGTACTTTGCAGTTTCTTCCATCCGTTTGTCATAGCACATCTCACAGCGTGAGCCGTACTTTTCAAGGTATTCTTTAGAACGCCAGTAATCCTCTTCGCATGCAAGCCCTTCCTTTATCAGCTTTAACCCGTACGAATCACAGGCTTTCTGGAGATTCTCCTGACGCCTGTCCCATTCAAACTGCGGATGGATGTTGGGATTAAACCAGAAACAGTCCGGTTCAATGCCTTGTGAAGTAAGAAGTTTTAGCGGATACATCGAACACGGGCCGCAGCAGCAATGAAGCAGCAGTTTTCCGCATTCGTCAAGATCTAATGAAGGTATCTGAAGCGTATCGGGAAAGTCTTCCATTATTACTCTTCCCCGTTGCTGTTCTGCCAGTCATCAATGGAGATATTTTGGTATTGCGAGCCCGAAGCATTTGTCTGGGCAGTTTTCCCGCCCGGAATGAAAGAAGGCGGAGGCGTCATGCCAAGATGCTTGAAAGCTCGCATAGTAAGCATTCTTCCCCTGGAAGTCTTCTGGATGAATCCGTTCTGAAGAAGGAACGGCTCATAAACGTCCTCGATGGTTACCTGATCCTCGCCTGTCGTTGCAGCAAGGGTATCAAGACCTACCGGACCGCCCGCGAAGATGTCTGCGATGGTCATGAGCATCTTGCGGTCTATGTTATCAAGACCGATCTCGTCGATATCAAGCTGCTTGAGGCCGAAATCAGAAACCTCTTTATCTATGATGTCCTTCTCCATATACATGGCGAAGTCGCGCATTCTCTTAAGGAGTCTTATCGCGATCCTCGGAGTGCCTCTGGATCTTGATGCTATGTTCTGAAGGCCGTCTTCACTGATGTTGATGCCGAGAAGTCCTGCGTCACGCTTCAGGATCTGCATGAGGTCAGGCGTATCGTAAAGCTCAAGGTGATTGATCATGCCGAAACGGTCTCTCAAAGGAGACGAGATCATACCGGCCCTGGTAGTTGCACCGATAAGAGTAAAATGCGGCAGATCAAGTCTCATTGACCTTGCGGCCGGACCTTTGCCGATCATGAGATCGAGCTTGAAATCCTCCATCGCAGGATAAAGTATCTCTTCAACATTTCTGTTGAGTCTGTGGATCTCATCGATAAAGAGAACCTCATTCTCTTCGATATTGGTCAGAAGAGCCGCAAGATCACCGGCCTTCTCGATCGAAGGTCCCGTGGTGATATGCATACCCACGCCCATCTCATTTGCGATGATGCCGGCAAGGGTTGTCTTTCCGAGTCCCGGAGGACCGTAAAGCAGAACGTGATCCAAAGATTCACCGCGTTTCTTTGCAGCTTCGATGAATATCCTTAAGTTCTTCTTTATCTTCTCCTGGCCGGAATAGTCTTCAAGTCTTAAAGGCCTTAACGTCTTCTCATCAACGTCAGAAGGCTGCTTGACCCTTCCTATTATGCGGTCTTCCTCGGCCTCATATCCGTAATTATCCATCATGAGAACTTACTCCCCGAAGCGATCTTGAGAGCCTTCTTGATAAGCGCTTCAAGAGTTATGCCTTCCTCATATGCAGCTGCAACAGCCTCTGCTGCCTCCTGCTCCCTGTAATCCAAGACCATCAGAGCGCCGATCGCATCATCAGCCACAGAACCGATCGCGGAAACAGAAGCCGCACCAGCTGATGCTGCAGGGATAACAGCTGCAGCAGCGCTGCTGCCCTTTGCCTGTCCCTTAAGCTTGTCCCTGAGTTCAACGATGATCTTTTCAGCACTCTTCTTGCCCAAGCCTTTAACGCTTGAAAGAAGTGAAACATTATTGCCCATGACAGCAAGAGCGATCTGTTCGGGCGTAAGCGTAGAACAGATGTTGTGTGCCACCTTCGGGCCTACACCTGAAACAGTAATAAGCTTTAAGAATATGTCCTTCTGGTCTGCTGAAGCAAAGCCGAAAAGCGAGATATCGTCTTCCCTTACGCTCTGATATACATAAACGGTTGCTTCATCACCATTGGCGCCGAGCGTAGAAGAAATGGCAAACGGACAGTTTATGAGATAACCGATACCGTTGTTGTCGATAACCATCTGGGTATCGTTCCTTGATATGATCTTTCCTCTGATATATGCGTACATTAAAACTTCCTCCGGAAGATATTATCTCATAAAACCGGTCTTCAACCGAATTCGTTACGTCTCGAATAGCCGTAACGTCCGTACTGATATCCTGAGACGGCCTTGCCGGCAAAGTTGATGCCGGTATTGGCAAGACAGATCGCCAGAGCCAGAGCGTCAGCCGCATCGTCAGGCTTAGGGATCTCTTTAAGTCCCAAAATGGATTTGGTCATAAGCTGGACCTGCTTCTTCTCGGCTACACCGTAGCCTGTAATGGCGAGCTTGACCTGACCGGGAGTGAATTCAAACACATCGACGCCTGCTCTGGCAGCCTCAACGAGAACGGCTCCCCTTGCCTGGGCAGTACCGATTACAGTCGTATGGTTCTTGCCCATGAAAAGCTCTTCGATAGACATATAATCGGGCTTAAACTGCTCTAACAGGAACTTTATCTTCTCGTTTATCGCAAGCAGCCTTACAGGGAAATCAGTCTTGGGCTTAGTCTCTATAACACCGTAATCCACAACAGAGAATTTGTTGCCGCATTTATCGATTATGCCGTAGCCGGTAATCGCGTATCCGGGGTCTATTCCGATGATCCTCTGGGTATTCTTCTCCGGCATTGATTACTCCTTGTAAAACATTTGTTCTTATTTTACACCAAAAGGCTTTTTAGGCAATACCGCAATTATCGGATCACGTTCCTTGGGAGGTTCAGGACTTATTTCGAATGCTTTGCTCGCAAGATCAAATGCAGCATAAAGGCGTTCATCGGCATCCGGAAGCGCACCGGTTTCGCCCTGGCAAAGAGCACACAAAGTATCTCCCTTCCTGACCTTGTCTCCTTTTTTGGCGCAGAGGATGATGCCTGCTCCGAAATCTATCTTGTCACTCTTTTCAAATCTTCCTGCTCCGAGCGTGCATGAAGCCCTTCCTATGAGGTTTGCTCGGACGTTTGTAACATATCCGTCTTCCGTTGCATTGATATGCATCGCATCAAACGGCTGATCAACATATTGGGGAGTTCCGTCTTCATTTATGATGCCGCCCTGGGATCTTATCAGCTTTCTGTATTCCTCAAGAGCCCTTCCGTCCGTAAGTCTCTTCAAAAGATCGATCCTGAGTTCGTTATCGTCAAGATCCATTTCCTTTCCCGCGAGTCTTACAAGCTGGAATGCAAGTTCAACAACGACTATCTGTACATCCTTCGCGCCCCTGCCGCACAGAGTGTCATATACCTCCTGCATCTCCAGGGTATTTCCGACATTTCTTCCCAAAGGCTGATCCATATCGGTTACCACTGCACGGGTCTTGATACCGGCACCCTCGCCTATCCTTATCATGGCCGCAGAGAGTTCTCTTGCACGGCTCTCTTCTTTCATGAAAGCGCCGAAACCGCATGTTACATCAAGCACCAGAGCCTTGGCACCGCCTGCGATCTTCTTGCTCATTATGCTCGAAGCAATGAGCGGGATAGAATCTATAGTTCCGGTTACGTCTCTGAGCGAATAGAGGATCTTATCGGCCGGTGCGAGATCAGGCGTCTGTCCCGATATGACCATTCCCGTATTCTTTATCAGATCGGGGAACCGCTTTTTTGCTATCTCACAGTCAAAACCTTCGATCGACTCAAATTTGTCCACTGTACCGCCTGTATATCCGAGGCCCCTGCCGCTCAGCTTAACACTCTGTATTCCGTAAGTGGCAAGCAGCGGAAGAAGGAGCGGTGTAACCTTGTCGCCTACGCCGCCGGTGCTGTGCTTGTCAACGGCGACGCCGTCAAGAAAAGACAGATCGTTAACTTCACCCGACCTGGACATCTCCAAAGTAAGAGTTGTCATCTCACGCTCAGACATGCCGTTGAGTACAATGGCCATAAGAAGGGATGAGATCTGATAATCGGGAATGGTACCTTCGGTTACGCCTTTAACGAAATAAGCAATCTGCTCATCTGTCAGTTCCCTGCCGTATCTTTTCTCAAGGATTATATCTATCATCTTCATGGTAACTACCCCGGATCGTCTTAATATAAATAAGAATACCCCAATACGGGCCAAAGTGCTAAACTATTCCAGATGAATTGAACACACGGAGGATGAGATGGCAGAAACAGCTAAACCTTTATCGGTAATAATCATAGGATGCGGCCGCGTTGCGGTAAAGCATCTCAAAGCCATCTCCAAGCTCAAGGGCCTGAGGCTCGCAGCTGTAGTCGATACCAGCGCCGATTCGGCAAAGCGCCTATTAGGTTCGGTCAAAGGGTTTAAGGATACTCCCGTCTATTCCGATTACAAAGAAGCTATCGACAAGGTCAAGCCTGATATAACATCGGTAACCGTTCCTTCCGGTCTGCATTTTCAGATCGCTTCTTACGCTATGGAACACGGCAGCCATCTTCTGCTCGAAAAGCCCATGACAATGTCCGCTTTTGAAGCGCGTGACATCTACGATCTCGCCCGCAAGACCGGATGCAAGATCGCCATGGGACACATATACAGATACTTCCCCATCGTCGGTCTCGTCCGTGACGACATCGCAAAAGGAGTCTTCGGAAAAGTAACCCACGGCAACATCAACGTACGCTGGGGCCACGACGAGGCTTATTACGGCAGTGCTGCATGGCGCGGCACATGGAAGAGTGACGGCGGCGCGCTGATGAATCAGACGATACATGCCATCGACCTTCTCGTCTGGCTGATGGGTTCAGAACCCGTTTCAGCTGAAGCAATGATCTCCCAGCGCCTCCGCAACATCGAGGCTGAGGATCTCGGCATGGCCATCTTAAGGCTCGAAAACGGAGCTCTCGCATCAGTTGAAGGCACAACAGCAACATTCCCTTCAAAGCACATGGCTGACTTTACTGTCTTCTGTGAAAGAGGAATGATCTCTATGGGCATCGACTCCAATAAACCGGGTATCAGGATCTTCTCTTTAGACGAAAAGGGAAAGATTCATAAGCTAAACGGAAGATATATCCGCCGTCAGCTCAAAGAAGGCGGTTTATTCGCGTTTAAATGCGCTCTAAACCCTCACATGGGAATTTATAAAGATCTATACACCTCGATCGTCAACAACACACAGCCAGTCGCAGACGCGTATGCTGGCTATTCCTCCGTAGACACCATGATGGGCATCTATAAGGCCGCAAAAGAAAACAGTCAGGTAACTCTCCCTCTTACCGAGGATTTCAGTACAGTAGACATGACGGGTTATTTCAAGTAATCAAAGAAGCTGTCACTTCAGTTTGAGATAACAATATCAAATAAAAAACCGTGAACGGATCGTTCACGGTTTTCTTTGGTGCACCTCCAGGGACTCGAACCCTGGGCCCACTGATTAAGAGTCAGTTGCTCTACCATCTGAGCTAGAGGTGCGTTAGCACAACGGAAGATATTTTATCACACATTGTGCCCGTGTCAACATGTATTTGAAAATTACTTGTTTTCATCGAAAAATTCGCTGAAGTCATCGTATGTCTCGTCATCAGATGCGATGGACGGTTTGACGGGTTCTTCAGGAATTGAAGGAGCTGCAGGCTTAACTGCTTCGGCTGGTGCAGCCTTGATCGTAGCTGCCGGTTCTTCAGCAGGCTTCTCAGCTTCTTTTTCAGATTCATTTTCAACTGTTTCGGTCTTGTGAGTCTCAAGAATAGATTCATCAGCCTTTATGCCGCGCTTTTCTGCTTCTCTAATGGCAGCTGCACGCTCACGGGCCTCCTCAAGAAGACGCTGCTGCATCTGTCTTCTCTCTTCCCTTGCCTTCTGCTGCTCTTCAACGGCTTTTTTGAGTTCTTCGTCTTTCTTGATCTTTTCTTCAGCCTGCTTAATAGCCTCTTCACTCATCTTATCCCTGTTGTAGTTGATAAGATCGGAAAGTGATTCAGGAGCCTGAACTGCGCTGCTCATGATCTCGCTCATGCGTCTGCGGCTCTCTTCGGCTATGCGCTTTTCGTTCTCGGCAACTTCTTCACCGAGAGACTGGAGAGCAGCAAGCTCTTCAGCAGTAGCTCTGTCGGCAGGAACACCGTCAGATGTATATGTAGGCTTAGGCGTAGATATCCTGATGTCATTTACGCCGGAGACACTGAAATCGGATGCAGCGTCTTTAATTGTCTTCATGTCCGGAAGTTCCACACCCGGAAGCACTTCATATTTTCTTTCGTCGCTCATAAAACACCCCTCATTTGAAAACTGCAAGCAACACGATAATGATTAGTTCGATTACACATGCAATACCGAGAAGTATTGCAGGCAAGTTCTTGTTCCCTGAAACCTTTTCCGTTGTTTCCGTCTTTGTTTCTTCTGATTCTTTTGTTTCTTCTTTTGTCTCAGATTCAGCTGTTTCAGGAGCCTTCTCTTCCTCCTGGTTCACTTCGCCCTTTTCAGCCGCTTTGGTTATGATCTCGGATGCCTTGATAAGATCATCCTTGATAGCCTTGGCAACAGTCATGAAATTCTCTTCGGATGTTCCGAATTTCTCTGCACTGCTCTCAAGCGAAGAAACATCAGGTGCCTGGGTACCTTCAAGCAGAAGAACGCCGAAAGATGAATCGTCGCTGACGTTGCTCGAACCGACGATATACTTTTCGAGTATCTCCCTGATAGCCGCTTCCCCCTTTTCGCGGCCATCATTAAAGGTCTCAGCCATCTTGGCTACAACAGGCTTAACAAGACCGGAATCCTCATCGTAAACATTGTCCTGCACTCCGTCCGTCATAAGAGCAACGGCGTGGCAGTCGTCCACGGTAGTCTTGATAAACCTCATATAATCAGCTGCATGTCCTGCCGTAATGAAGAAGGTTGTTCCGTCCTTCTCATTCTGAGGCATCGAAAACGGTGAAAGACCCGAAGGTGAGATCCTGACGACAAGTCCGTCGCCAAGATGACCTACGATCATTCTCCTGTCCTTGACAGCAACAAACAAAAGCGTACATGAAAGCTGGTCGAGCGTATCGAGATCTTTCTCGGCAATGATGTCCGCAAAAGCGATCCTGATCTTTGCCATGAAATAAGACCTTACGGCCGCTTCACGGTTCTCTGCGTAAAGCGCATCGAAATGTTCGGTCAGGATGTCCGAGATAAGCTCAACAGCACATGCGGAACCAAAACGGGCATGTGTATATTTCTTTCCGCCGGCACCGTCTGCAATGCATACGACGGATACTCCGTTCTTCTGCACGGCAAACGAAGCATCTTCACAGGGAACTTCCCTGCTTATATGCTTGCGTCCGATGGTTGTAACACAGCCTACGGTAATGCCTGTATACATCAGTTATTATCCTTCGTTAAGGAAATTCATGAAATCATCTACAGCAACAGCGGAACCTGTAGGAGCCGTGTTGATGTGATAAAGAGCATCGTCATTCATTCCGGAAGAAACGATAGACGAAGATGAAGAACCGAGGAATTCGAAAAGCTTTGCGAAATCTGCGGAATTGACCGAGATAGGCTCTTCCCTCTTAAGTGAAAGTCTCTTAAGAAGATCGAAATCAACGCCCGATCCTACACCGATATTGAAGATAACGAGCTTATCAGCTGATTCGAGCTCATTGCATGCCTTGATGGCAAGCTCCATGTTCTGCATGGCATTAGGGCCCTGCGGGGCTCCGTCAGTGATAACAACAAGCCAGGGCTGATAGTATTTGATGCCCATCTGCTTGTAGCCTTCCTTACGAGCGTTAAGAAGCTCCAAAGCTGTAAGGATACCTTCGCCGATAGGCGTAAGTGTCGTGGATGCGGTGATCTCAGGAATACCCTTTTCCTTGGAGATCTTACCGAAAGGCATAACGATGTCTACCTTTGAACCGAAAGTAACGATAGCGATGTCCGTCGAATTGCGTGTATCGTCATTATTCTTGATAGAAGCCAAGAAATTCTGCAAACCGACATTAAGCTGTTTGATGGGATTACCCATCATTGAACCCGATGTATCGAGTGCAAAACAGATCGGAAGGCGCCTTTTAGTGCTCGTACCGAAATCCGCTGTACTGAATACTTCTCCCATAATTAACCCCCTCTAAATAACAATCTTTACAAGATTATTATATACATTTTATCGGAAAAGTATCAGAACAATCCAAAGAACTTCTTTCTCTTTTCCATTTCCTCTTCCTGACCGGGAACCTGATCTCTCGGAACGTATTTACCCGTAGGCGCATTGCTGAAAACCTTCTTCTCGAAGATCGGCTTTCCAAACGCCTGCGGCATATCGTCAGGATTTGCAGAAGGATTTGCGGTAACCGGTGCAGTCTTAGGTTCCGATACAGCTGTCTGCTCGGATGCAGCTTTCATTGCCGGAGACTGGTTATTGGAATTGGCGGGCGCATGTACTGCATGCGCTGCCTGTTTCTTCTCTAATTCCTTCTTGATAGCGGCTTTGCCGGCTTCAACATCAACAGAGACCTGATTGTAGCTTTCCTTCGGGAAGACTTTATAAGCTTCAGGATCATCGTAGACGAAATTCTCAAGATCTTCCTTGTATTTGACTACTGCATCGAGCCACTCAAGAGCTTCATAAGAGATTCCGTTCCTGAATGTCTCATAAAGCATCTTGCGCAGTCGCTCGGAAAGATATTCCCAGATATGGTCATAACCGCCGATCGGGATAAATTCGTTGTCATTCTCGTAATTATACGGGAAATTGTGATTGATGATCTCTTCCCTCAAAGTCTCGGCGCCGTTACGTGTCGCATAAGGATGCAGACCGCAGAAAAGCACTGAAAAGACGAGCATTGCGATCGAATAGTCTTCATCGCGGAGCTGTCTTACAAACTGGGCAAAATTCTTGCCCCAGAGTCTCATATCAGTGAACTCTTCCGTGCCTACAGGGCAAGGAAGATTATCGACCTGAACGCTGTCCATGTCGATGAGATAGACTTCTGAAGGTGAATTGATCAGAGCATTCTTAAGCTGGATATCACCCGCAATGACATCATGCATATGCAGATAAAGATACTTCTCGATAAGGGACAGTAGCGTTGTAACAACATCAAGCCTTGTCCACTGCGGGAATGCTTCGAGGATCGCGTCAGGACCGTCAAATACAGTTCCGAGCGTCTTACCCTCTCCAAGTGGCATCGTATAACCTACGGGTGCATTACGGAAAAACAGCAGTTCAAGCGGAATGCAGAAACCGTTGCCGGTAATTCCCAGTTCAGTCAGTTTCTTGAGTTTTGCCCAACGCAGAGGATTGATGATGCCCTTGTGATATATCTTAGCAAGACGGCCGGCCTTATCAGTAAGGAAAACCATGCCTTCCGCACCGCCGCTGAGTCTCTTGACGAGTTCATACTTCTCAAGGTTCTCTGTAACAACGATATCAGAAATGCTCGCATTGCCGAAAGATTCGATATATGAATTGTTATAGGCAAGTTTACTGGGCTCCGGAGGCGGAAAACTCCAGATCATGGAATCGACAGAATCAAATACCTGAAGACTTCTGTCAGTGATAATGGCAATATCGCATCCGAAATCAGGACGCTTCTCATAAAGCCTCTTGGTAAAGATGGAATGCCTTGTCGTAAGAATGCAGCATCCGTCAGATATGCCGGTGATGTTAGCTGCAACTTTAAATGTCTCAAGTTCCTTGATAAGATGCATCTTATGCTCGGCAAGAAGCGCTGAGCAAATCTTTTTCATCGCAAGAGCAGTATTCCTGTCCTTTGGATCCTTGATACGCAAAGTACAATAATGGAGCGCCTTGAATGACTTGCTGACATAAACTTCAAGGCCTTGAGCCAGAAGCTTGAGCAGATCATCAAAAACAGGCGTGCCTGCATACTCAAAAAGAACCGAATAATCTAAGTAAATAGATTTATATCCGTAAAGTTCCTCAAACATAAACACCCTACCGTAATTTCCTTAATATCAAATTTAATTCCAAATCGAAATAAAATCAACAAAAAATGTGAATATTAATAGCAATATATGGAAAATTTGATGTTTTTATTCAATTCCGACAAGTTTCATGAGGAACCTCGCATTGGATTCCCTGCTGATACCATCAGCGAGCTTGTAGTCAAATGTGATGCCTGTATCTGAATATTTCTCTGAAAAATGGTAATAGCAAATGTTCTTGTAAGTATCCACGGTACGGTCGATCATGGCGTAATCGTGAGTCGTCATCATGCCGCAGATACGTTTAGCCGAAAGGTTCTTCAAAACAATGAGAGCGCCCTCAGTGCGGTCATCGGAATTCGTGCCGCGGAAGATCTCGTCAATCAGGAACATTAAAGCGGTACTGCTCTCTTTCGCGCACTTGATGATCCCTGAGATCCTGACCAGTTCCGCCTTGAATGTACTCATATCCTCGCCAAGATTATCCGTGATCCTCATCGATGACATGATCCTCATCCTGCCGACAGAAAGCGAGCTGCAAGGGACCATTGAACCCATATAAGCAAGGATGGAACAGACACCGACCGTTCTTATGAGTGTTGTCTTGCCTGACATGTTCGAACCCGTTATCAGGGCAATTCCTGATCTGATCGTAACAGAGTTGCTGACGCAGGAATCAGGAGCAAGGAGCGGATGAGAAATGTCCTTTCCTTCGAAATACGCATTGTCATCAGCAGATCCGCTCTTTTCGATGACGGGGAAAGAACTTACCTTGCTTACAAAAGATATCTGGGTAGCGCACATAAGTGATTCGATCTGAGCAAGGTCCGTTACCGCATGTGCAAGGCTGTCTCCGTATCTGTCAGCCCATATACCCATGAAATAACAGATGAGATGGTCGAGCGGGAAAACTCCGTTTATCAGGAAAGCAAACAAAGGCTGGCTTCTCAATCCCGCAAAGAAAAGAATGGTTGCAAGCGATGACAAAGAGCCCGTAACGCTCTTGCCGCCCTTCCCCGCTATCAGTCCGCGAAGATATTCACCCTTAATATCCGATGTCTCAAGGAGCGAATAAAGCTTATGGATCGTGGAAACCTGAGAAGGCATTCCGTCAGCTGCATTGAAATAATAAGCATTGTTCTTTACACCTGCTGCCCATGACAGTAGATTTATCAAAAGGACTCCCAAAATGCATGGACGCAGGAAAACCGGAAAGAATATATAAGAAGCAACAGGAACGAGCCACAGACAGATCAGAAATATCGCGGTCGTTAAATGGCTCTTTTTTACGGGTTTTCTCTCGGAAGCAAAATCAATCAAAGCCTTGGGATCTTTTTTCATCTTTCCGAGCATAGCCGTAGCCTGGTATTCTTCAAGGAAATCAGGTTTTCCGGAAAGCTCTTCAACAGCTTTCTGCCTTAACGAGATGTCTTCCGCAGACCTTATTACATCACCGTTTCCCAGAAGTTCCTTTGCAAAAGCTCTTCTTCCGAAAGAGGTCTCGGATACGTTAAGCCTTGTGAAAAGGGATTTCCTGCCGAAAAGGTCAAGGTCCGTGCAGTAATCGTGATCGTCAGTATAGAATTCTGAGCCGCTTGCGTATCTTACGGCCTCTTCCCTCTCATCCTTTCTCTTTAACCCGTCGCATACGATCGAGAAAAAGCCGTCAAAATCGCCTTTGATCCTTGCGATGTACTTCGAATTGACGGTGCCGAGAGCTTCATAATAATTGAGTTTGGCGGATACCTTGCCGTGGATCACACATAACACGGTAAATACGATCAGAAATAATGCAGCCGGTAAAAAGAGCAACGGCTTCTTAACAGCAAACGCGGCAATTACTGAACCTGCTGCGCAAACAAACATAACTAAACGGAATACGGACAACAGAATGCTTCTGCGTCCGTATTGATTCATAAGATCTGTGATCTTTTTGCTTTTATCTTCAAAAAACTTCGGATCTGCCGTCATTAAAAAACTTTTCCTTATGATTTAGATTTAGCTGGCTTTTTAGCCGGTTCCTTGGCAGTCTTAGGTTTTGCGGCAACCTTGACCTTAGTCTCTGTCTTAGATTTAGAAGCAGGCGTTGACTTTACGGTCTTTGACGCAGACTTGGCCGAAGTCTTTGTTTTTGCAGCCGCCGTCTTTCCGGCAGCAGTAGTCTTGGCCTTTGTTGAAGTCTTAGTCTTAGCCTTGGACTTCGTTGCCGCCTTTGCCCTGCTGACGCGCTTGGGAACGCAGTTATCAAGCACATCGCCAACGTTGTCATGGATCGTAAGCAATGCCTTGAGATCCATATAAGTGGAACTCTTATTGATGATAACGATCCTGTCATGCTTAAGGAACTGGGCAAATGTGGCTGCAGGATATACCGTTAGAGACGTGCCTGCAATTATAAGAAGGTCGCACTTTTTTACTGCCTTGATAGCATCATCAACATCCTTGTGATTGAGATTCTCCTCATAAAGAACGATGTCAGGCCTTACTATGCCTCCGCACTTTTCACAGTGAGGAACGCCTTCCTGTGCAACGACATACTCAAGATCATATTTCTTACCGCACTCCATGCAGTAGTTCCTGAACACGGAACCGTGAAGCTCGATAACACATTTGCTGCCGGCTTCCTGATGAAGGTTGTCGATATTCTGTGTAATGATCGCCTTGAGCTTTCCCTGTCTTTCAAGCCTTACGAGAGCCTTGTGAGCCTTATTAGGTCTTGCATCGGGATATATGAGCTTTCTTTTGTAGAAGTCGAAAAAATCCTCGGGATGCTCCATGAAGAAATCATGAGCAATGATGTCGATAGGTCTGTATTTCACTCCGCTGTCGGTATTGTAAATACCTGTACCGCTTCTGAAATCGGGAATGCCACTCTCAGTGGAAACACCGGCACCGCCAAGAAAGACGATGTTTTCTGAATCAGCAATAAGCTGCTTAAGCTGCCTGAGCTTATCTTCTCTTACGCTTCCCAGCCTGTCTATTCTAGTTTCCACTTTTTTACTTCCTCACTGTGACTAAATCATGTCCACGATCAATCGTTGTGATCGATGACACCGTCCAAATCGAAATCCCCGTCACCGCCGGAGCTCTCAAATAATCCTGCCGCACCGAACATTTCCTTGCCGGTAACACGTTTTTCATCTCTTCTCTGCTCGACCAGATTGCTCAGAGCCTTACGGACTCTGTCAGGCGTCTTAATGTTCTTGATCTCAAGCACGGGAGTCGTCTTGTCTGCCGTATTGAGGATTATGGAACCAACGCCGAATATCTTCTGACCTAATGTCTGCTTGAAGGTAAGATCCAATATACGGTAAAGCAGGATCTCTTCGGATTTAACGTTGAAGACACCTGTTTTCATATAGAATTTGTTCTTGCTGAAAGAATAGATGGTAAATGACAAAGGAAGGCCCAGATATCTCTTTCTGTCCTGCCAAAGCAGTTCTTCATTCTCTGTCAGATTTGTAAGTCTGTCGATCTTAGCCATAAAAGGATTCCTCCGCAAACAACGGCCAATCTTGATCAGATATGCCGTCTAATATCAAATATATTATAAAATCCTTTTAAGTGCGTCAATTTAAGTAAAATGAAACACAATTATAATATTAGGCTAGTTCTTCCTGGTCTTTCTGATCGGATCAAGAATGTCACTGTTGTCGAAAAGCCTCGAAAAGTCATAGTTTTTCATTGAATTCGGGCTGATGATCGTCCTGTCAAAATACAGATAGTTATCACCATAGATGTGATAAGGCTTGGGGCCGGCGCCGAAAAAGATACGGAATCCCTTGTTCTTAAGATAGACCGCCTTTTCATCCGTACCATAGATATAGTTGCCGCCGGGATAAGAGATCATGTGCGTATCGGGGATGAGCGACCCGATCTGCTCCATCCACTTAGTCGTATCATCAACGATACCGGCCAGATCGGTCTTCCTTGCATTGGGAAGATATCCGTATGTGCATGAAGCAAACTTCCATCCGGTGTCCTTGAGCCTTTCAACGATAGCCTTAACTGCATTGCGGTTATTCTCGATCGCTTCATCCGTGTATTCTTCCGGCGGGAGGTTTGCTGCACTGAGCTGCTTATTCCTCTCCTTTATCTGTTCACGGCTTACTACATATCCGAAGCAGGAATCATGTCCGCCGATGGAAACGATGCCCTTTGAGCCGTTGAACGTGAAATCCTGATGATTGCTGACGAACACGTCAAGGATGCCTATCGCTTCCGCTGTCCTGCTGACAACGGGATCTTCAGATCCGTCTTTGCCCTTGATCGTATATTCACCGCATACCTGCTTCTCATCGTTCAGGACAAGACGTCTGCAGGTACCACATACATATGCAGTAGGATCGTAACTTAAGTTCTCGATTATGATGACCAGCGGCTTCTTTCCTTCCGGAACCGTAAGGTTACGCTCGAGGATAAAGCCCGGATCAGTAGCAGACATCATATTCTCCGGGTCTACAAGAACATATCCTTTGTTATAGAGAGTCTGGAGAAGATTCGTAAATTCAGTTGCTGTAAGATAAAGACCTGTATCACCCTTACCGAACTCGACACCAAAAGCAGTCTCTGTATTGGCAATGAGCGATCTTACGCAAAGGACCTCAACATGTCCCCTCCACTCAACCGTCTTAGATGTGTGACTTGTAGCGGCAAGAAGATCCGATCTGATCTTATCGTCGTCCGGGAATATCGCGGCCATGTCAGAGAAAAGCTTTTCAGCCGAATAGAATCTGTAAGTCTCGAGCATATGCTCGCCCTCTTCTATCATCGGCTCATACATCGATGTCTTGATCTCATTTATGCGCTTGGCGGAATAATCGCCGACGAAGCCTTCATACTTGCTGTTTACCGTCTGATATCTCTTAACGGCCTCAACATAATCGCCTGTTGTAATAGCCTTTTCAGCTACCCTGACGTCTCCCGTTGCGGTCTCGATATAGTCGATCTCACGAAGCATAGGTCCTGCAATGGCCGAGAAATTACTGATCGGCGAAAGCTGATTGAAAACGAATATGACGTCAGGCTTTTCGATCTTGCCGAGAAGAAATTGCTCACAAAGGCTGTTAAGACGCCTTGCAACGACTGATGCCGTAAGTTCCTGCATCGAGTCGAGGAAGTCAACGTCGCTGTGCTGCGGTACATATCTCGTGGTTACGATCCTGTCACAGATAAGGTCGACCTTTTCCTGTACGATCGATTCCATCTGGTCGAGCAGCTTTATCCTCGCATCATGAGTATTGTCATTTGCGTCAGGGCTGTCCGCAAGAACCTGGTCCTGAACGTTTCTGTATATGGAAAGAGCCTCCTGGTAATTGCCGGCTTCGAGAGCTGCCGTGAAGTCAGGTATCGTCCTGTCTTCGTAGGCATTGATCCTTGCGACTATCACCATAACAACGATAAGCGCGATAAGAACAGCTCCGCATGCGGCAGCTGCCGCGCTGAAGCCTTTATTAACGCGCTTTTCGGTATCGCTTATGTGATAACCTGCAGAAAATCCCGTCACTTAAGATCATCAAAGCTTAACTGCTTTGCCTCTAGGGATTTCTCCCTTATGTAATAACCGATCGCAGGAAGCTTTCTGATCCTGTAATACTCTGGATCCTCAACTTCCACTTCATCGAGCAGCGACAGGCTTCTTAATACTGAACCTTTCTTTGAAAGAAGGAGCTGTACGCCCTGTGTTGTCCTCGTCGTCTTGAGCGGAACGAGTGAGCACTTGAAGATTACTGCCTTGTCGATGCTGCTCGTAGCAACCATGTCGGGATCTTCATCTTCACCAAGGAATTTGAAGCCGACAGGCTTGCTGCCGTCATAGAAAGCCTTCAACAGCTTCTTTCTGTTCTGCTTTGTCTCATATGTGTTGATCGGGAATCTCGCCGCCTTACCGTTCTCGAAAGCAATAAAGAGGATCCCCTTATAGTCTGTCGTAGAGATCATGAACATCGGTCTCTCGCCTTCTTCCATTCCGAGCTCGCTCGAAAGAAAGTATCCGAGATCACCGGGCTTCGTATCGGCAAAATCATAGACATGAGTCTTATAGAGATTGCACTTATCGGTAAAGATAAGCAGGTCAGACTTGTTCTCGCACTCAAAGCCCATGAAGATCTCGTCATCGTCCTTTGTCTTAAGTTCGCCCGCATTCTGAAGCGACTTCATTGTGTGCTTCTTAAGATAGCCGTGACGTGTAAGCATAAGGTGAAGCCTGTAATCGGGAATGACCGCAGACTCTACAAATGTCTCCGTCTCTTCCATTCCGACAAGTTCAGACTTCCTGGGCTGGCCGTACTTCTCCGCGACTTCCTTTAAAGTCTTGGCAATAAGGTTATTGATCCTTCTGGGGCTTCCAAGGAGATCTTCTGTATCAGCGATATCAGCCTTGAGCTTATCCCTGTCAGAGATCCTGTTCAGGATATACTGCTTATTGATGTTACGGAGCTTGATCTCTGCAACATACTCAGCCTGCTCCTCATCAATGCCGAAGCCCTTCATGAGATTAGGGATAACGTCTGCTTCAAGTTCAGTCTCTCTGATGATCCTAATAGCCTTATCAATGTCTAAGAGGATAACTGCAAGACCGTCCAACAGATGCAGTCTCTTCTTCATCTTGTCGAGGTTGAACGCCAGTTCGCGGGAAACGCATGTCCTTCTCCACTTAAGCCACTCGTCGATGATCTGGGGAATGCCCATGACTCTCGGAGAGCCGTCGATAAGGATATTGAAGTTGCATGAGAACGTGTCTTCGAGCTTTGTAAATCTGAAGAGCTTTGTCATGAGCTGCTCGTGGTCAGTTCCCCTCTTGCAGTCGATCGTTATCTTAAGACCGTCAAGGTCTGTCTCGTCTCTGATGTCAGCGATCTCTCTTGCCTTACCGCTCTTAACCAGATCGGCAATATTATCGATGATCGCTTCAACACTGGTGGAATAAGGTATCTCGGTGATCTCGATCAGGTTATTGGCTTTGTCGACCCTGTATTTTGCCCTTACTGAGAAAGTACCCTTGCCGCTTTCATAGATGGATCTCATCTGCTCCTTGTCGTAAAGGATCTTTCCGCCGCCCGAAAAGTCAGGCGCAGGCATGATCTCCAAAAGATCACACGCGGGATCTCTCATGTATGCTTCGGTAGCAGCGCATACTTCAGCCAGATTAAATGAACAGATATTGGAAGCCATACCGACGGCGATACCCTGGTTTGCGTTAACGAGAACCGCGGGGAATGTCGTGGGAAGCAGAGTCGGTTCCTTAAGAGTACCGTCGTAGTTATCGACCATGTCAACGGCATCTTTATCAATACCCTTGAAGATCTCTTCGCAGATCTTCTCAAGCCTGACTTCGGTATAACGCGGAGCAGCGCACTGCATGTCCCTCGAATACTGCTTACCGAAGTTACCCTTGGAATCGACAAACGGATGAAGCAATGAACCGTTGCCTCTGGTAAGTCTTACCATCGTATCGTAGATGGCCTGGTCTCCATGAGGATTGAGCTTCATGGTCTGACCGACGACATTTGCGGACTTGGTCCTGTTGCCGCCCAAAAGTCCCATCTTATACATGGTATAGAGAAGCTTTCTGTGTGAAGGCTTAAAACCGTCGATCTCAGGAATCGCACGCGATACAATGACACTCATTGCATACGGCATATAGTTGATCTCGAGCATGTCTGTAATCGGCTGGTCTACTGCCGGCATGTCCTTTGCATTACTGTCAGTAAGCCTGCTCTTTAAGGAATCAGAATTGATATCGTCTTTTCTCTTACGTGCCATTTATATCACCCTAAATCAAGCATATCGAGGTATTTCTTACCGTCCATCTCGATATGGAGTTTTCTTCCTGCAAGATTGTCGCCGAGAAGCAGATCAAAGACTTCAGCAGTCCGCTGTGCATCTTCAGGGCATGCCTTGATGAGTCTTCTGGACTTCGGATTCATGGTCGTCTTCCACATCATCTCAGGTTCGTTCTCACCCAAACCTTTCGACCTCTGTATGGTGCACAGCTTAGGATCGACCTTGGCAAGAATCTCAGCCTTCTCCTTCTCGTTGAATGCGAAATATGTCTCTTCCTGTGCGTTCTTTCCCTTAGGCCTGTATGTGATCTCGAAAAGAGGTGACTCTGCAACATACACATAGCCCTTCTCGATCAGTGTGGGAGTCAGTCTGTAGAGCATAGCGAGGATGAGAGTTCTGATCTGGAATCCGTCGACGTCGGCATCTGTACAGATTATGATCTTGTTCCATCTGAGGTCATCAAGATTGAAAGCGCTCATATCCTTGGTGTGCTTATTCTTGATCTCGACTCCGCATCCTAATACCTTGAGAAGATCCGTAATGATCTCGCTCTTGAATATCGTAGCGTAATCAGCCTTGAGGCAATTTAAGATCTTACCTCTGACCGGCATGACAGCCTGGAATTCGGCGTCGCGGCCGAGCTTAACGGAACCCAAAGCCGAATCACCCTCAACAATGTAGAGCTCGCGCTTTGCAACATCCTTTGTCCTGCAGTCAACGAACTTCTTGATCCTGTTGTTGATATCGACCTTGCCCATGAGGGTCTTCTTGATGTTGACCTTAGCCTTCTCGGCATTCTCTCTGGCACGCTTGTTTATAAGGATCTGCTCGATCGTCTTTGCAGCGAAATCCTTGTTCTCGATAAACCAGATCTCAAGGTTATCCCTGATGAGCTGTGTCATGAAGTCCTGAATAAACTTGTTGTTGATGGCTTTCTTCGTCTGGTTCTCATAAGATGTCTGCGTGGAGAACGTATTAGTTACAAGGATCAGTGAATCTGCGATATCCTGGAACGTGATCTTGGATTCATTGGCTTTATACTTTTCCTTCAACTTGATCTGCTTATCGATCTCGGCTACAAAAGCGTTCCTTACGGCCTTATCAGGTGATCCGCCGTGCTCGAGGAAACTGGAGTTGTGAAAATATTCAAGAGCATTTACTTCGTTATTGAAGCAGAAAGCGACTTCCGCCCTGACCTTATACTCGTCACGGTCTTCCTTATCTCTGCCCCTGCCTTCGCCTGAGAATGTGTAAGTCTCGGTAAAGCCCTTCATGGCACTTAATTCATCAACATATCCCTTGATGCCGTCAGGATAAATGTACGAGAATTCCTCGCCGGTCTCTGCATCCTTGAGGATAAACTCGATACCGCTGTTGATGACTGACTGACGTTTGATGATCTCTTTAAATACTTCAAGCGGGATTATGGTCTCGGTAAAGACCTCTGTATCAGGCTTCCAGCGCTGGATCGTACCCGTACGCAGGAACCTGTAAGACTCTGACTGAAGATCCGTTACAGGGCTTCCCTTGCGGAAAGACATGGAATACTTCGTCTTATCACGGAAGACCGTTACTTCGAAGAACTCCGAAGCATACTGTGTAGCGCATGCACCGAGTCCGTTAAGTCCCAACGAAAACTCGTAATCGCCCGAACTGTTGTTATTGTATTTACCGCCCGCATAGAGCTCGCAGTAAACAAGCTCCCAGTTATATCTTCCTTCTTTTGCATTATAATCAAGCGGGATTCCGCGTCCGAAGTCCTCAACTTCGATAGTACCGTCAGGGAATCTCGTGACAACTATCTTATCTCCGTAACCTTCGCGCGCTTCATCGATGGAATTGGACAGGATCTCGAAAAAGGAATGGATGCATCCTTCGAGATTATCTGATCCGAAAATAACGGCAGGCCTGAGTCTGACTCTGTCAGCACCCTTAAGCATCGAAATACTCTCGTTGCCGTAATCTTTCTTACCCGGCATAATTTCCCGAACTCCTTATTATTAATTATTTATATAGGTCTTGTTCGATTATAACACAAAGATTTCAATATCCTTCAAGGGCAAATCCACAAGAAATAAGGTTGTCCGCATAATCGAACAACCTTATATTGGACAACATTTGATCCGTTTCAGATATTCGGTATATCTTCAGGCCTGCAAGGCTTAAATTCGTTGATTGTACCCCTGCCCGGATAAGTGAACGGACCTGTATAGACAAGCTGGAACTTAAAGGCAAATGTATTGAATTCAGGCGTCACGGTAATCTGATACTGCTGCGGACGGTGTAAACCATAACCGCCGACAGTTACCATATGCGTACCAGGACCAAGCATTAGTCTTACGGGGTCTCTGTCTACAAGATCACCACACTCCCTGCCGTCTAACATGACCTTGGTCTTTTGTATGGCATGTAACGGATAAAAATCCGGTTGTCTGTACATCAGCAGCTGACCTGCATAAGCATAAGCCTTACCGCATACAGGGCAAGGATAACCAGCAGAAGTATCTTTCTTGATATTATCAGTTACATGACCGCAGTCAGGACAAAAGATCCTGTAACGCCTGTGTATAGGAATAATGATATTGCCGCCTTCCATAACAGGCGGTTCATAAGGAATAACCTGCTGAGAAGACTCGTCATAAGAAACATTTATCGAAGTTCCGTCTTGAAGCGCCTGCGGAGCCTGAGGCGTTTGAGGAGCCTGTGAAGTCTCTCCTGCCGGAGTGCCGCAGTTAGAGCAGAAAGAAGCCCCTTCATTTAAAGGTTTCCCGCATTTAATGCAAAACATGATCAACCCTCCTTATTCCAAAGTTAAAATTATTTTATCATATGCAGAAAACAGTATAACAACTCAGAGCAATAAAAAACCTCTTTCATCTTGCGATAGAAAGAGGTCTTTCTTTTTTAATTGGTGAGCCATGGGGGACTCGAACCTCCGGCCCACAGCTTAGAAGGCTGTTGCTCTATCCAGCTGAGCTAATGACCCTGGAGCGAGTGATGGGAATCGAACCCACGTGGTCAGCTTGGAAGGCTGAAGTTCTACCATTG
>JAIKZM010000107.1 GCA_024682215.1 Saccharofermentans sp.
GTTACAGCCCATATTGAAGTTACAGCCATCATGAGCCTCCCGGATTCTTAAAGGTCTGATAGAGAAGCTTGATTACATCATGAATCTCTCCGATGCAAGTTTTGAGATCTTCCTTCTCATAATCGCCAATCGAGTTCAGTCTGAAGAGAACCTGATCGAGATTTGAGCCGATCCTTTTAAGCTCCCAGATGAGTCTTCTGAAATCAGCGGGCGGAGCTGCGATAACTTTTCCATTCTTGAATTGCTGTCTGCAGAACTCATTCATGTTCAATCCGGACTCCTGGACCTTATCAAGGAAAGATCTGTACTCATCGTCACTCAGATAAATGTTTAATCTATTCTTCCTTTTGCGGTTTGGTTTACTGTCCATTGTCTGCTTCCTCCTTGTAATTTACTGATATGTCGTGAACGTTCAAATCGGGTATGTCCCATGTTGTAACAAGCAACGCGTCTGAACGTTCAGACACGAAAGAGCTTGTCAGGGAAGTCCCTGAAACCCTGTTTGCGCCTACGGCTTTTACTCGGCCGAAGCTGACTCGGTCGGGGCCGAATCAGCGCTGCTTTCTACAGTCGTTTCGACTGTCGTCTCAGTGGCAACAACCGTCTCGGTTGTGGTCTCGATCGTGGTTTCAGGGGGAACTGTTTCGCTCTCTTGTGTCTGATCTGTCACTTCAATTTCAGCCTGTGAAATGAGCGGAACAACTTCATCGTAAGCTGCCGTTACGGTGACATCATTCATGCAGATATTGATGCTGGAGAAGTCTCGATAGATCCGATAGACGATATAGCCGCGTTTGGTTCTTCCCGGATGGACTTTCTTATCGTTAAAGAGCAGTCCCTCTTCAAAGAACTCTTTGAACTCATCACGGTATTCACAAGAAAAGATCTCTTCGTTATCGAGATAGAATCCTATGTTTCTTTTACTGATGTCCTGTTCCTTGTCAGACAGATTGGTATAAGAAACACTCACCAAAAGGTAGTGCATTGTCTCACCATAATCCGTAGTCACATCAAAAGAATTGATCCCTGTTACACCAAATTCGAACTCTTCGGACTTACCGGGAGACCCGATAAGATATGTTGCCTGAGTAGTTACTTCCGTATTATTTGTCTGATCACTTGTAAAAGAGCACCCGGCCATCGCAGCCAAGGTGCTCGTCATAAGCAGTATTGCTACCGCTTGCTTGAATCGTTTCATCTTTTTAATCCTCCCTGTAGTTTTGCCAAAATATCGTATTTGTGAGCTATAAGATAGTCGTTATAGTCTTTACCGTCAGGCGGTGGTTGATCCTTAACAACGTATTTGTCTTTGAGAATATTCTGGATATTCTTTGTTGCTTCTCGACCGGGTCCGTCGTTATCCAAATGAAGATATATATGACTTACATCCGGATAATCCTTAAGGAATTGTTCAAGGGCTTTAGGCAATTGACGTCCGCCAATACCACCAAGAGACAGATATGACTCTTTACGCCAATATCCTCCGCTTAACTTAACGCAAGTGGCGTATGACAAAAGATCCGGGACGGCTTCGAACACATGAACCTTTTTCGGACTATGTGCTCTTACCAACCTGAAGGCAAATCTCTTGTCACTTCCTTTGACATCGCCCTTGTAATTACTAAATATTGATCTGACGGAACCATATTTGGGTGTGCCTGACTTGTCATAACCCACGAAGAGTACGTTGCTATACTTTTTGGTTTCGAATATAAGATTATGATCGACACACCACTGAATGATCTCTGGATCTATACCACGGTTTTCAAGATACGAATAAGTGCGCGACATATCATCGCTAAGCTCCGGCATAACAAATTCCTTGGGCGGAACGGTCTGAGGTTTGATTTGTGGCACCTGTTCTGCAGGCTGTCCGATCAGTTTCTCTACGGCGTCGAGAAACGGCATTTGCTTAACCTTGATAAGATACTCAAGAGCGTTGGTTCCACCAATTCCTCTTGAAAACCAACACCACTTGCCGTTGCTGATTATCAGTGAGTCATGTTCAACTGTAGAATAAACATCCCCGGAGACTTTTCTTAGATTCCCAGGATCGTAATAAGAAAGATACGTCAGCAAATCCATTTCTCGTGCTCGCCGGATTTCTTCTTTACTGAAAAATGGCATATTTAATGCTCCTCTCTGTTTTATTTGGCCGTCTGGCCATGTAAAGAGAAAGGATCCCGAAGGATCCTTCCTCAAAAACAAATCAGGCTCTTACAGTAGCCGGCTGAGACTGACGATCTCTTTCACGACGCCTGCTCTTTTCGTACTCGATGAGTTCTGTGAGACTGATATGCTTCAGGGCAAGGCATCTGGCAACCACATCGATAGCATCAGGTCCGCTTGCCATGATTGTCTGCATATCCATTCCGCGCTCATTGAAATCTCTGAGGAATCTCTCATCGAACAGGACGTCCTTAATGTTATCGGCAACATTACCTTTAACAGAAGCACAGGCTCCTGTCATTACGCCGGTAACACGATCATCCTGCCAGAGAACCTTTCTGCAGTACTCAAAATCCAAGAGCTGACCGGTGTTGAGTTCTGACAAAACTGTCATGCAGTTTCGCTCAGTCTCGTTGATATACTGCTCGTACGTCATCTTGCGCCGCCCTTCCTCTGCTGAGTCCTCTTAGCGTAGTTAAGACCGGTCTCGAGGAGCTTGGCCTTCGCATCATAGTGATAGCACTGGGATGCAAGAATATCCCTGGGCTCAAGAACAGTCTCGTTGACGTTCCTGATCATGGCATTGAG
>JAIKZM010000134.1 GCA_024682215.1 Saccharofermentans sp.
ACAGTCAGCCTCGAATTCGGCTCTGATGCTTGTAATTATTGCCTTGTCGCAAAGTCCGATCAGCGAATTGTACATCGAAGCGCCGCCGATAAGATAGACATCATCAGCCGAAAGAGCCAGGAAATCCTGAAGTTCATCAACGGAATGAAGGATCACGGCTCCGTCCTTCTGAAAATCATAGTTTCTGGACATGATGACGTTGACCCTGTTGGGCAGAAGCCTCTGGCCCGGGAATGTCTCAAGAGTCTTTCTTCCGAATACGACCGTGTGTCCTGAAGTATATTTTCTGAAAACGCCCTTCTGGTCTTCGGGAAGCGAAATAAGGAGCTGTCCCTTGTTTCCGATTGCCCAATTCCTGTCTACTGCTGCGATTGCGATCATAATGTTAACCTCCGAACATGTCCGTGAAATATCCTGATGCCGAAAGCGGCTCGCCTGCTTCAGTCAGATGACTTGCGTCTCCGAAGACCTGCACTCTGAAGGCGGCTTCTCCGGGAATACGCTCCTCGCTGCCTAAGATCGTTACCGATGCCGGAGCCATGAAGAAACCCTGCCAGAGCACCGGCGGAGCTATGCCCGTAAGATATCCGGTAAGAAGCGATGTAATACCGAAATGGCAGAAGAACACGAGTACGTCATCGTTATGCTCCGTGACTTCATACACGCCGTCTTCCCTTTTTCTGTATCCGTGCTGCGAAAGCAGTTCATCAAAAGCCTTTACAACGGCAGCGTAGTGTCCTGCGATCTCGCCGCTCTTCATTACCTTGGTGTTGTACCACTCATCTTTATCATGAAGATCCGTATTGGAAACGAAGTATTCCGGCATGAAGTCCCAGGCGATAGTGTTCTCTCCTGTCTGCTCATCTTTGACCAGATAATAGAATTCCTGAAGCCAGTCATGGATCACCGCTTCACGTCCGAGAGCTTTCAATGAGAATGAAGCAGTATCCTTAGCTCTTCCCAGAGGAGAACAGTAGATGTCTTTTATATTCCACTTAGCAACACGGTGAGAAAGGATCTCTGCCTCGCGCCATCCTTTCTCCGTAAGAGAATCTATCGAGTAATCAGGTTCTGCATGCCTTATAAAGATCAGCTTCATCAATATGCCTCAGACCGCAACGGGTATTCCCTTGATCTTGGGACCCGACTCGTATCCCTCAAGGTTGATGTCATCAACGGTGAACTTGTAGAAATCCGTTATGCCTTCAGTGAGAACGAGCTTGGGAGCCGCAAACTTCGGGCGCTCGATGAGTTCTTTTACGATATCGACATGTCTGTCGTAGATGTGAGCGTCAGCGATAACATGAACGAACTCACCTACTTCAAGGCCTGAGCATCTTGCGAAAAGATGTACGAGGGCCGCGTACTGGCAGACGTTCCATGCGTTTGCAACGAGCATGTCGTTGCTTCTCTGGTTCAAGATCGCATTGAGCTTGTTGCCGGTAACGTTGAATGTCATGGAGTAAGCGCACGGATATAGATTCATCTCGTGAAGGTCCTGGTGAACATAGATGTTCGTCATGATCCTTCTGCTCGAAGGGTTGTTCTTAAGATCAAAGAGAGCTCGGTCAACCTGATCCATCTCGCCTTCCTTGTACTTATGCTTAACGCCGAGCTGATAGCCGTAAGCCTTGCCGATGGAACCTGTCTCATCAGCCCATGCATCCCAGATATGTGAATTGAGATCGTGGACATTATTGGACTTCTTCTGCCAGATCCAGAGGATCTCATCAACAGCAGCCTTGAAATTGATCCAGCGCTGCGTAAACATCGGAAACTCCTCGGCGAGGTTGTAACGGTTTACTATGGCGAATGCCTTGTAAGTATAAGCCGGAGCTCCGTCGTCAGCCCAATGAGGCCTTACCTTGTCATTGATGGTTGTGTAACCGGATGAAAGGATCGTTCTGATATTCTCGTCGAAAATGTCGTCTGCACGGCTCATAAGCACACCGCCTTTAAATATGATAGATCGATTATAACATTATTGGATGCATGTCATAAGGACAGTTTAACCCACCCTGCGGGTACGTCATAGTTGTTCGCCGCCCGCATCCTGAACATATAGTTCTTTGCATCAGGGAGCACGTTTCCCGTATCCGACAGCTGTCTCATATAGAATCTGGCGCTCACCTTATTGCCGGTACCGATGTCAAAAGCTGCCGCCCTTCCGAGATTGATCTCAGGCAAAGCCTCCTCGCCTGCGCCGCATGTTACGGTGCAAAGACGGTTAAAATCCCTTGCGGCATCCTCTTCACTTCTGTATACGCCGTAACTTGCGCCGTTTACCGCTTCATTGCCGGCCACCTTCTGTACGGGATCGGCATAAGCCTTTTTTGAAACTGCCGGATTTCCGACGTGAATTACCATTACACGCTGGTTGGTGTTTCCCTGAGCGGTGTAATAAGGTTCACGCCAGTGAAGTCCCGCCTTAACCTTGTTGGATGTCTCATAGAACCACTGTCCGTTCCTCATCTTGCCTTTGCTGTCGGCATGAGTGAAGTTATAGCCTGCATAAACGGCCGCATGACCCCAGACGAAAAGATTGCCCTCTCCCCTGACATAATGCCCGTTGACCTTTTTCTTGCCGCCGTGAGCCGCATAATTGGTCTTGTAGAACTTTCCGTTCTTGCAGAGATATGTTGATACATAGCCGCCGAAAAGAACGATATCGCCGGGCTGCGCATTAAGTGCTCTCATGCACTCGCCGAGATTGGCATAATCGGTAACCTTTACTCCGCCGTAGCAGTTGGGCTTTGAAAGCAGATGCTCTGAGAAGTTGGTGCAGTGAAACCAGTTGGCACCGTTTCTCGTGATCGAGCTGCCGCTGACATTAATGACCTTCTTTTTCTTCATTATGTTGACGGCATACTTTGTCTTGCTGTTGCTGTTAAAGTTCTTGGCAAATCTGATATTGAAACTCTTGCCCTTGCCGACAGAAGTTGCAACGCCCAGAGCTTTCGCATAGGCAGACAGGCAATACGAAATGCAGTCCATGTCGTTTGTATAAACAGTGCCCGCCATCTTTCTGCAGGCAGCAAGGACTTCATTCGAAAAAGATTCACGTGTCTTTCCAAGCACCTTGAGATCGTTTTCGGTGATCCATGTCATCTCACCTTTGCCATTCCTGCCGGCAGTCGTCTTGCGCCACGGCTTGGGCGCTTTTCCGATATATGCAAGTCCAACGTTATAGGTGCCCTTATAATACAGACCGGGTTTTTTGAGTACGGGACAGTTATCGAAAGCGTCAGTGGCCGTATACGTTACTCCCTTGCCGCCTGTGATGCTCTTGAGCGCCGTACAGCCGTAGAAAGCCCTTGAACATATCCTGGTGATGGTATTACCTATCAGAACGCTCTTGATAGTCGTATTGCCTTCAAAGGCCGACTGAGCGATCCACAATACCTTATAGGTGACATCACGGAACTTGATGGTGTTGGGAACCGTGAAAGATCCGACATCGGGATTTATAAGACCTAAAAAAGCCGCGCTGTTCTTGGAATAGGCCATGTATCTGCCATTCCCGATATACATCTCCTCGCCTGTAACGGCCTCAGCTTGTGAAAGCTCTACCGAAGAATAACCGGTATATGCTTCAACTGTCTCTTCGAAAGGAACGACAACTGATATGCCTAAAGCAAGAGCAGCTGCAATAACAAGGCTTATAAAACGTTTAAAAACAATGGAATCCCTCATGGCAAACCTCCAGATAAGATTTTACCATAAGTGTTTGTTTAAAAATCAAAGGGTTGCCTCGAATGAGACAACCCTTTTTCTGGTCGGAGTGACGGGACTTGAACCCACGACCTCTTGCTCCCTAAGCAAGCACTCTAGCCACCTGAGCTACACCCCGGTTTGCATCGGTAAAAGGAAAGATTTCCGTTGGTCGGAGTGGCGGGACTCGAACCCACGGCCTCTTGCTCCCGAAGCAAGCACTCTACCACCTGAGCCACACCCCGATGGGATTCCTTTTACGAGCCTATAAATCTTATTACAATGAGCAAAAATATGCAAGTACTTAAATTCAATGAAAATAAAAACCTGTAAAAAGGCCCCGGATATTGCATCCGAGGCCTTTTATCATCTTACTTTAAGCAAAGAACTTAAGATCAAGCCTGCTCATCTTCTCCTGCAGGAGCTTCCTCAGCAGCAGCTTCTTCAGCATCATCTCTAACGGGATCGATAGGAGCAACAGCCTTGATGGAGATAGAGATCCTTCTCTTCTCTGTATCGATCTCAGTAACCTGAGCCTGAACTTCCTGACCAACATGGAGAGCATCCTCGGGCTTGTCGAGTCTCTCAGAAGAAATCTGGGAAACATGGCAGAGAGCGTCGAGGTCGGGTTCGAGCTGTACGAAAGCACCGAACTTGGTGAGACGAACTACAGTACCCTTAACGATGCAGCCAAGAGGCATTCTCTCTTCGATGTTGTAGTAAGGATCATCCTCAAGTCTCTTGTAGCCGAGGGAGATCTTCTTTGTATCCTTATCGAAGGACTTAACATAAACCTCAACCTGATCGCCAACCTTGAGTACATCGGAAGGCTTAGCGTTGCGGCTCCATGAGAGCTCAGAAACGTGAACGAGTCCGTCTACGCCGCCGATGTCGATGAAAGCACCGAAATCAACGAGGCTTCTGACTGTACCGATGTAGCGCTTGCCTTCCTCGATATTGTCCCAAACCTCAGCGGACTTCTTAGCACGCTCTTCAGAAGCGATAACACGGTGGCTGCCGGAGATTCTGAGTCTGCCCTTCTCTGTATCGAACTTGGTGATGCGGATCTCCATGGTCTGGCCGATGAAAGGATCAAGATCCTTAACTTCACCGTGCTTGATCTGAGTTCTGTGGATGTATACGTCGATACCCTTGAATGTACCGATGAGACCGTCCTTGACGGTACGTGTGATCTTTACTTCGATGGGAGTCTTGTTTGCAAAAGCCTCTTCGATCTCAGCTCTGCCCTTTTCAGCCTCAACATCGTTCTTGGAAAGGATGATCTCCTTGCCCTGATCTGAGTTCTTGATGCTCCTTACCTTAACGGTAACTTCAGCATGCTCGGCAACAGCCTTGTCAAGATCGAAATCCGGATCAGACTCGAACTCCCTGCGGGAGATACGGCCTTCGGATTTGTCATGGACGTCAACGTAAACAAAATCGCTATCTGCTGATGTGATAGTACCTTTAACAATGGCGCCTCTCCTGACCTGCGCTAATGAATCGAGCGCGTTGGCAAACTCGCTGTCAAGCTGCTGATTCTCAATCTTCTTGTTCTCGTCTTCGTTCATGTTTTGAACAACCTCCAAAATAATAGCTTCCGGTGTAGATGCACCCGCTGTGATACCTACCCGGTCATCCGGAAGGATCTTGCCTTCGGCAATCAGCCTTCCTGCCTCACCGGCGGAATTCACAAGGAATGTTCTTGCACAGCGACCTTTGCAGATGTCCAAAAGCTTAGTGGTGTTCGAACTGTGAGACGAGCCGATGACTAGCATCGAATCAGACTTCGCAGAGAGCGACGCGGCTTCCTTTTGCCTACTTTCAGTCGTAATACATATTGTATCAAAAAGA
>JAIKZM010000177.1 GCA_024682215.1 Saccharofermentans sp.
AATATGATTTTCTAAGAACTGATCCGAGACTGGGCAAGAATATTATTTTGCTTGGTGTCAGCGGCAGTTATGGATATGGCACAAACCGTGAGGGAAGCGATATAGACCTTAGAGGAATCGCTTTGAACGGAAGGGCGGATCTTCTGGGGCTTGACTCTTTCGAGCAATTTGAAGACAGGATAACGGACACGGTGATCTTTTCTTTTATGAAGATCATTGGCTTGCTGATGAACTGCAATCCTAATACGATCGAGATCTTGGGGCTTAATGATGATCAGTATGTGATCAAGAGCGTGATGGGGCAGGAACTTCTGGATAACAAGGCGCTATTTCTATCAAAGCGTGCAGCGGCTTCTTTTGGCCATTATGCCGGTTCGCAGTTAAGAAGGCTTCAGAACGCGATAGCCAGAGATTCCCTTACACAGTCAGAACGTGAAAAGCACATTCTGAATTCAGTGAATAATGCTCTCAATGATTTCAATGACAGGCACAAAAGCTACAATGGTTCGACGATCCGTCTTTATATTGACGATGCGGTCACGGATGGCTTCGATACGGAGATCTTTGTCGACGGCGAATTCAGACATTATCCGCTTCGCCAATATAACGAGATGATCAATACGCTGACTAATGTCATACGTGACTATTCAAAGATCGGCGAACGCAACAAAAAGAAGGATGACAGGCATCTTAATAAGCATGCAATGCATCTTATACGACTTTTTATGATGGGCATTAACATTCTCGAAAAAGGCGAGATCAAAACAAGGATGAAGGGAGACGACCTTAAGCTGCTTCTCGACATCCGTGATGGTAAATACATGTCAGACAGCAAATTGATTCCAGAGTTTTTTGAGATAGTAGGCGATTTTGAGAGACGTTTTGAAGAAGCTGCTGACAGGTCGAGCCTGCCTTCTGAACCTGATAAGGAAGTCATAGCGGAGCTGGTGGAATCATTCAATTATCGTGCTGTTACGGGGGATATAAGATGAGAGATATACAAAGCGAGATCATAGCCGGTCTTGATAAGATCGAAAAAGAGAATAATGTCACGATCCTGCTGGCGATCGAATCAGGCAGCAGAGCCTGGGGATTTGCTTCACCGGACAGTGATTACGACGTCAGATTTATCTATGCGCGCAGAATGGAAGATTATCTTACGATACAGCCTGGAAGGGATGTGATCGAGTGGCAGCTTGATGATGTGCTTGATATCAACGGCTGGGATGTAACAAAAGCTCTTCTTGCATTTGGCAAGGGCAACGCAAATGTTTTCGAGTGGGCAAAATCTCCAATCATATACAGAAAACATGAATGCTGGAATAAAGTAGCGGAGACCGCATTCAACTATTTCTCGGAGAAAGCTTCGTTGTGCCACTACTATGGTACTGCAAACAGCACCTGCAAATCATTCCTTTCAGGTGAACAGATACGGTATAAGAAGTATTTCTATGCATTAAGACCGCTTTTATGCTGCAGATATATCGAACATTATCACAAGATCCCACCGATGGAATTCAAAGACCTTCTTCCTTTGTTTGATCTCGGATTACCGGGTTTGGATTCTTCCCTGTTTGAAGCAATACAGTATCTTCTGGAGCAGAAGAAGGTTACAGAAGAGAAGGATCTTAATCCGCAGATACCGGAGATCATTGGTTTTATTGAGAGCGAGTGCTTAAGACAAAAAGAAATATCAGATTCTCTGCCGGATGATCATAATAAGGATTTTTCTGATCTGGATAAAGCATTCCGTTATGTGATTGGAAGTCTGAAACAGTGATTTAACAAGAGTTGGTTTTATAACAGATAATAGACAGGATAATAGACTAAGACAAATCGCAGTTTGTCGGGATGAATGTTGGAACATAAAAACAGATAAACATACTGTATATTTTAATGAAGAAAATGAATATTCCGTCATCAAAGAATGCAGAAAGACTTTATAAAGAGATTAGTGCATTTAGACTCTGGGCGGATAAGTACTATCCTGATCGGAGTGAAGAGAACGATAACGGTGAATGGGAATTCGGAGTGAATTCCCACTTCAATGAAATGCTCAGCGAAGCAATACTTAACGTATCTGAAACGGACAGCACAGAAGCTGATGAGAAGCTTATAGATTCCTTGTTGTTTGTTGTTGCAAGAGATAATGAGCGCGAGATCCTTGCTGATGAATTATTAAAGCATAAGGATTGGTTTGAACTTCTGGCTCGGAAGAGTACGGATACACAATACATCAATGCCCAATGGCAGTTTGCCAAGAGACTTGCCAGTTGTGATCTCTGTAAGGATTTGGTATATGTTTTTATTGATTCTGAAGATGAATATACCTCCAGAATGGCCCTTGAGACTATGGCTAAGATCGATCAGAAAAGGGCCGAGGAATATGCTGTCAGATTCTGGAATAGAGGTAAATATCCGGAAGGCTCTTATGAGGATGAGTACCAGAAGATAATGGTGCTGCACGTGCTTAAAACTGTCGGTTCGGGTAAGCTCGATGTATATTTGAACGAAGCATTGGCTATGCCCTACAAATGGCTTAAGAAAAATGCAGAAGAGATCAGGAATTAACTTGACAAACAGGCAGGAGCGTCATAACATATCAGCTGATATGTACAAGATAAGATTAAGCAAAAAACACATTATTAAAGATCATTCAGACCGGTTCGACCAGTTCGAACCGGTTTTTTGTCGGCGCATATCAATATGCAATCTTTGATATGTCGATAGGAGGATAACGTGGACGAGATCAGTGTTAAAGAGAAGCTTCTGAAAAGTGCGTGCGATGAATTTATTAAATTCGGTTTTAAAAAAGCATCTATAAGAAATATTGCATCGGGAGCCGGAGTGACAATCGGAGCTTTGTATTACTTCTACGACAGTAAAGAGGAATTGTTCCTTGAACTTATACGCGGTAAAGCAGAGCAGTTCGAGAAGCTTTTCGAAGAATGGATCGAAGCGGAGTTAAAAGAGCCTTCTGTAGCCTCATCCAACGAGCATGCCATGATGGACTTCTTCCTCAACAACAAGGAGGCGTTTATCCTGCTTGCTGAAAAGGCGGAAGGAACATCCTATGAAGGATACGTATACAAGTATCTGGAAAGGTTTACCGATGTCAGCAGAAGATTCTTCCGTAAATATATTGAAGAACCTGATGAGGACCTTATAGAACTGATTGCGCGGGTGAGGTTTAACGGGATCGTGAAGATCGTAAAATCTGATATTCCGAATGAAAAGAAATATCAGCTCTCCGAGTGGTTTGGGGAATATTCGGAAGCAGGTTTTGAGAAATTGATACAAATATGCGGAGGTAGCAGATAACATGAAGGAAAGATATGACCTGAAAAAAGATGGATTCTGTGGAAGATGGTTTGAAGGAACGACAGAACGTGAGAAGGTCGTTATTG
>JAIKZM010000194.1 GCA_024682215.1 Saccharofermentans sp.
TAATCCTCTTTTATGCATGTCAGCCTCCGTTCACGGTGACTTTCTTCACCGCGTGATTCCAGAAAAGATTGCCCGCCAGAGTCAGGATGGCAAGCCATGCCAGCTGCAGTCCGAAAAGGCTGATAAGCCCCTGCCAGTTATCAGATCCGTTCTTGCCCAGGAGCATAGATAACGGTATGTCGTACACTGCGCGGAACGGCAGGTAAGATACCACCATTCTCGCCTTCTCGGGGAAGAACGCCAAAGGGATCGTTGCACCTGACAGCAGCAGTACTATCGTCTCTTTTACGATGTTGACGCCCCAAGTTGATTCAGTATAAAAACAGATCGGAGCGACCAGCATCTCCAGGTTGTAGTTGATCATCAGAGCGAAAACGGTTGCTATCAGAAACCATACAAGGTTTAATCCCATCGGTATCGCGCCCTTGGTAACTATCATTACGACAATGAAAGTCGGAATGAACGTCAGCACGAACTGGACGATGTGATTGCCTGTGTAGCTCCAGAATGTATACTTCCTGAACCGCATGGGCTTGAGGAGATCGAGCACGATCTTGCCGGACTGGATCGATCTGCTCATATCCCACACGACGAACATCTCAAGGAAGTTGAAAAGTGCCGTGGCAAGGATCAGATAGATCATCGTATCGGTGAACGTCATCCCGTTTACCACAGCTGTTCCGGCCGAATCGTATATCGCCTTCCAGAGGTAGTAAACAAGGACCAGATAGATCAGGTTCGCAAAAAGCGTAACGAAGATGCCGAGCCTGAAATGGAGCGATTCCATTATGCCGGCTCTCGTTATCGCGAGCAGTCTTTTAGGATTCATTTTGCGCTCCCTTCGTAGATCTTCTTGATCACTTCTTCCGTTGAGATCTCATCGATCTTAACGTCTTTTATCTTCTTTTCTTTCTGCTTTTCCATGATGACGTCCATGACATCTGTCGTCTTCTCATCGATCAGATATTCTTCCCACGTATCGTCTGAAAGCTTGAGTTTCAATGTTCTGTATGAACCGAAATAGTTCTTTAAGTGCTCTATGTCGTTGTCGTAGATCTTCGTACCCTTATCGATGATGACGATCCTCTTGCAGAGTGCATCAACGTCTCCCATGTCGTGTGTGGTAAGGATAACAGTTGTATTCTTCTCTCTGTTAAGACCGAGGATAAGTTCCCTTATCTTTGCTTTCATTGACACGTCAAGACCTATCGTGGGCTCGTCTAGGAAAACTATCGCGGGATTATGAAGGAATGCCGCCAGGATATCGCTCAAGGTCCTCTGACCAAGAGACATCTCCCTTACGGGCTTATGCAGGATCGGCTCTATGTCGACGAGCGAACGGTAGAGCTCGATCATGCCTTCGTAATCCTTTTCGGGAACCATATAAAGGTCTCTTAAGAGCTTGAAGGATTCGATCAAAGGAAGCGACCACCAAAGCTGGCTTCTCTGGCCGAAAACGACTCCGATGTTCTCGCAGTTTTCTGTCCTGTTCTTATAAGGAACTTTACCGTTTACGAGTATCTCACCGCTCGTTGGTTCCAGGACTCCGGTCATCATCTTGATGGTGGTAGATTTACCCGCGCCGTTGGGTCCGAGGTATCCGATTATCTCGCCTCTGTTTACGGTAAGGGTTACGTCCTTAACTGCGGAGACGGTCTTATAATCTCTCGAAAACAGGTCCTTTATGCTGCCTTTAAGTCCTTCATGACGGTTTAGCACCTTGAAGTCTTTACAGACATTCTTCATTATTACTGCTTCATTTCCTGAATACTCACTCATTTCATTTTCCCTCTTTCTTTTCTGTTCGATTGCAAGTATATTGTAAGTATCTGCACGATAACAGTTGCTTATTGCCCGATTTTTATAACTATCTTCCACGCGTTTGGAATATTGTTATACTTTTCGGGATTTTGGAGAAAAATAGTTATGAAAAGAGAAGTCATGGGCCTCATCGTTAAGCGTGATGACGGCTCTGAGATAGTAAACTACGATGATCCTAACTTTCCTTCCTATATATATGATGGCTGGATAGCGCCGAAAATGACCTGGGAAGGCGTTCCGCACTTTCACGAAGACATTGAGATAATGACCATCAAGGAAGGTCGTCAGATGTACGTAGTCAACGGCAAGAACATTCTTTTGAACAAGGGTGATACGATAGTGGTCAATTCAAATCAGATCCATTATAACGTATGTGTTGACGGAGAGACCGCCAAGTATGTCATCGCAGTCATCAATCCGAGGATACTTTCCAATTCTGTCGCCGTTGAGATGCAGGCGATAAGGCCCATTACAGATAACCCTGAGCTTACTTATCTGAGATTCCGTTCCATAAACGAGAATACCGAAGAGATGCGTAAACTCGTACTCGGGCTCCCTGCGGTAAGACACGACCCTTTCGCCGTAACTATGCAGTTCTATCAGATATGGAACATCATAAGAAGGCAGGCAGAATCCTATGGAATTACCGAAGAAACTGTTTCAGACCCGGGAATGCAGTCTTTCAAATCGATGATGCACTTCATAGCGAATAATTACCAGAACCAGATAACGCTGAATGACATTGCGGCAAGCGGCAGCATCAGTAAGTCGCTGTGCAACACTTTATTCCATCAGTATGTTGGCGAGTCGCCGATCAATTACCTTATGCATCTTAGGTCAAGAAAAGTCGCAGAGCTCTTAAGGGCAAGCAAGATGCCGATGACCGAGATAGCATCTCAGACAGGCTTCCGCGGAGTCAGCTACATGTCTGAGACCTTCAGGAAATTCTTCGAGAGTTCTCCCCGCGAATACAGGAAAAAGTGGGAGTCGATCTGATCAGCGCTGTACTCTTCCGGATCCGTCACCCTTTGCGAGCTTTAAAACCTCATCGACAGTCACTCTGTTGAAGTCTCCGTCGATCGTATGCTTGAGGCAGCTTGCAGCGACAGCGAATTCAAGTGCTTCTTTGTCATCACCCAACACATTAAGTCCGTAGATGAGACCGCCTGCAAACGAATCTCCTCCGCCGACGCGGTCAACGATGTCATACATCTCATACTTGCGGCTTACGATAAAGTCCGTGCCGTTATTAAGAGCAGCCGCCCAGAAATTGATATCCGCGCTCTTGCTCTCTCTTAATGTGATCGCAACCTTCTTAACATTCGGATACTTCTCAAGAAGGCTGTTGCTCAGATTCTTATAGTCTTGGTTATCGAGCTTGCCGCCTTCTACATCGCTCTTGCATTCGAGTCCCAAAGACTTCTGGCAGTCTTCCTCATTTGCGATGATGATGTCAGCATACTCCGTCATGACACTCATGACGTCTTTTGCATCCACTCCGTATTTCCAGAGATTTTTCCGGTAATTGAGATCTATCGAGACTGTTACTCCGCGCTTTTTTGCTTCCTTTACCGAAAGGATGGAAGCTTCTTTTGTCTCTTCAGAGATAGCAGGCGTAATTCCTGAAATATGAAGCCATGTAACATTGTTAAAGATGCTGTCCCAGTCGTATCCTTCCGGCTTTAACATGGAGATCGCGGAATACTCTCTGTCATAGATGACCTTGCTCGCGCGCTGGTTGGCGCCTGTCTCAAGATAGTAGATACCCATCCTTCCGTCGGTCCTGATGATCTTATCAGTACCTACATTGAATCTTCTCAGTTCACCGACAGCGGCATCGCCGATCGCGTTCGAAGGAATAACAGAAAGGAATTCGGCATCAAGTCCGTAATTTGCAAGAGAGACCGCGACATTTGCCTCACCGCCCCCAAATGTTGCCTCGAGTGAAGATGACTGCATCAGACGCTCCCTTCCGGGGCTCTTAAGTCTTAACATCAATTCTCCGAATGTAAGGAACTTGCTCATGCTCTTGTCTCCTTGATTATCTTTACGGCATTAGAAGCCAATGCTGTTATCTTATCCCAGTCGTGATTCAATATATCATCTTTCTTGCAGACCCAGCTTCCGCCGACTGCACATACCGACTTATTGCCTGCAAATTCGGCCAGATTAGCCTCAGAGACACCACCGGTAGGAAGAAACTTCACCTGTCCGAAAGGTGCCGACAGAGCCTTTATCGCTTTTATCCCGCCGTAT
>JAIKZM010000217.1 GCA_024682215.1 Saccharofermentans sp.
CAGATAGATACAAATGCTGCTCCTATCACGATGGTTTGGTGCTATGTGAGTGAAATCGGTTTTAACATGCTCGTTTTGCTTGGCCTTGTAAAGGGATCTGACAGGATAATCCACGACATGATGGGTTTGTAAGGAGGAAAACACATGGAAATAAACATAAACAAAGACATTCGCGAATATACCGAAGGAGTCTTCTTCGGACTTAACTTGAGACAGCTTATTTGTTCCGGACTCGCCGTTGCTTCTGCAGTAGCGGTTTATTTCGGAGCAAGAGGCACTGTGGCAAACGATATGATCACTTATCTTTGCATCGCAGTTGCCGTTCCTTTTGCTGCTATCGGATTCATCAAGTATAACGGCATGCCAATGGAGAAGATCTTCGTGGCATGGCTCAAGGATAACTTCATTTGTCCGAGAAGGCTGACAATTAAGTCCAACAATATCTATAAGGAAGCTCTTAAGGGATACTTCGCCAAAAAGGAAAAGGAGGCAATCAATGCTCAAGAGCATACAGACACTATTGAAGCAGGATAAGGAGATGTTTGTTGTACCGAGACGGGTCCAGGACCTGATCCCGGTACAGCGCATCTGGCCTGACGGAATCTTCCAGGTTGGTCCGAATAAGTATTCAAAGACCTGGAAGTTCACGGATATCAACTATCAGGTAGCAAGCGAAGAGGACAAGGAGAATATGTTCCTGCTCTATTCCGATGTCCTCAACTCATTTGATAGCGCTGCTACCACAAAGATCACGGTAAATAACCATCGTCTTAACAAGAAGGACTTTGAGGATTCAATCCTTATGCCTTTAAAGCACGATGGTCTCGATAAGTATCGTGAAGAGTATAACGATATGCTCTTGGAGAAAGCGACGGGAGCTAATGGTATCACTCAGGAAAAGTATATTACCGTATCGATCAACAAGAAGAGTGTTGAAGATGCACGTACTTACTTTGCAAGGACCGGCGCCGATCTTCAGATGCGTCTTTCTGCTTTGGGCAGCAGACTTGAGGATTTGGACGCTGTCGAGAAACTCCGAATACTCCACGACTTCTATCGTCCCGGTGACGAGATCAACTTCGAGTTCGATATTGCGCAGCGTGCAAAGCTCGGTCACGACTTCCGCGACTATATCTGTCCGGATACGATCGAGCGTGGCAATGACTATATCAAGCTCGGTGAGAAGTACGTAAGAGTCATGTTTCTGAAGGACTACGGCAACTATATCAGTGATGACACTATTGCCGAACTTACCGACATGAACAGAAACATGATGCTCTCGATCGATGTTCTCTCTGTTCCGACGGATGAAGCGATTCGTGAGGTCGAGAATAAGCTTTTGGGTGTTGAGACAAACATCACCAACTGGCAGAGAAAGCAGAACCAGAACAACAACTTCTCCGCTGTCATCCCTTACGATATGGAGTTACAGCGCAACAAGACAAAGGAGTTCCTGGCAGATCTTACGACCCGTGACCAGCGCATGATGCTCTGTCTCATTACGCTTGCAATCTCATCCGATACCAAGGAACAGCTCGATCTCGATACAGAGAGCATCCAGGCCGTTGCTAAAGGCCGTCACTGCCAGATGGCAGTCCTTAAGTGGCAGCAGGCAGACGGTTTAAATACTGCTCTGCCTTTCGGTGTCAGAAAGATTGACTGCTTCAGGACTCTTAATACGGAGTCATTAGCGGTATTCCTGCCCTTCAAGACTCAGGAGATCATGGACAAAGGCGGCATCTACTACGGTGAGAACGCTATTTCCCATAACCTCATTATGTGCAACAAGGAAAACCTCTTGAACCAGTCAGCCTTCCTTTTGGGCGTGCCCGGTTCCGGTAAATCATTCTCAGCCAAGGAACTCATAACATTCCTTATGCTGAACACGGATGACGATATCCTGATCTGTGATCCTGAGGGCGAGTATGCCCCGCTTGTAGAAGCAATGGGACCTGAGATGGGCTCGGTTATCCGAGTATCAGCTGGCGGACGTGACCGTTTGAACGCAATGTATATGGTCGACGGCTATGGTGAGAACGATCCTATTGTCGTTAAGTCGCAGTTCATTATGTCTCTTGTCGAGCAAATCGATAAGAAAGGCGTCGGACCTCAGCAGAAGTCAATCATCGACAGATGCGCTGCAGCCGTCTACCGTGATGCGGAAAGATGCAAGTCTTCTGGCGGTGCTACCCCAACCCTGTGCACTTTCCGTGAGAAGCTCCTTGAGCAGCCGGAGCGAGAAGCAAAGCAGATAGCGTTATCTCTTGAGCTCTTTACCACCGGTTCCTTGGATATCTTTGGGCGTGAGAGCAATGTTGATATGGATAAGCGTGTAGTCGTTTTCGATATTCATGGCTTAGGCAGCCAGCTTAAGCCCACGGGACTCCTTGTCATAACAGACACTATGCTTAACCGAGTTACTCTTAACTGGAAGAAAGGTAAGCGTACACATGTCTTTATCGACGAGTTCCATGTCGTTTTCGAAAACGAGGTCTCTGCACAGTTCTTTAACTCTGCCTGGAGACAGTTCCGTAAGAGAAATGCCTATCCTACTGCTATCACGCAGAATGTTGAGTATCTTTTGGACTCAGTTCAGGCATCCACGATGCTCTCGAACTCGGAGTTCGTAATTATGCTCAATCAGGCAGCTTCGGACAGAGCCAAGCTTGCAAAGCTCCTGAACATTTCTGAGATCCAGATGCGCTATATCACTAATGCGCCTGCAGGATCTGGGCTTATCAAGTACGGCTCGGCACTTGTCCCTTTTGTGAATAAGTTCAACAGGGACACTAAACTCTATCAGCTCATGACGACCAGGCCCGGAGAAGGTCAGTTCGCCAACGGCTGACAATGCTTGGAGCACTCGCGATATCCCGGGTGCTTTTTACATGCTTTCCAAAAGCAAATAAAGCAAAGGAGTAAATAAAATGCCTCAGATTACTAAGGTTGAACGCGATCATGATATTAAGCAGGTGTCGCGTTTGGATGACTTAAAACCTGCGACGGAGAAATCCGTGTCCAAGGCTACCCCTCAGATACGAGGAAAGCCCCAAAAGACTGAGATAACTCAGCAAGGAAACGCAATGGCGCCAATCAATGCGGCCAGACGAGCCGGTATCTCTGCTATCAGACATGCAAAGATGATTTCTGACAGTACTGGCAAATCAGAGGATCAGGAAGCTATCGATAAGATGGAATTTTCTGCTCGGAATGCATTGATGGATACTGCTGATGCAACGCTGAACGCCAAGAATTCGTTAACTAGGCGAATTAAGAAGAAAAGCCCTGATATCAAGAATACTAAGGATATCAAGTCTAACGTCAGAACGATTCGTAAAGCTGACAAGGCTATCAAAAGCTCTGCTGAAGCAACACAGATTGCTGCCAAAACAGCTACACAGGCAGCCAAAGAAGCTGCTATTGCTTCGAAGAAGATTGCTACTGCAAAGAAAGCTGAGCGCCTGGCAAAAAAGACAGCCGAGTGGGTCAAAAAGATCGTCAAAGGGATCATCGAAGGTATTAAGAAGCTTGGAGCAGCATTGGGAGCAGCTTCTCTCCCGCTTTTGCTGATCCTTATCTTAGCTGGGACGATAGCAGCTCTTGTAGCCTC
>JAIKZM010000228.1 GCA_024682215.1 Saccharofermentans sp.
CCCATTCGGGTGCTATTTATTTTGTGTGGAAAGGAGTAATACCATGCAGGATCCGATTTTAGAAAAGCTTTGTGAAGAATCCGGCCTGACACCGGACGATTTTCTTACAGAAGAAGAGCTTGCAGCTCTTGGAGAACCTGACGAAAAACCTGATGAAGAGGATAAAAGATAATGAGACGCGAGGATGCTACCGATCAGATTAAGCTTTCATTAGCATCATATCTGGAGTCACAAGGCATTAACACCAGCAGAAACTTCCGTTGTTTATCCGTTGATCACCAGGACGATCACCCGTCAATGAGCTATAAGGCAGTTGGTAATAATGGCTATCCTTTTGTTCATTGCTTTGCCTGTGGAGCGACGTTTGATACGATTTCACTTATAGCAAATGATTACGGTCTTACTCCATATAGCCGTGAGAACTTTGAAAGGGCATATTCGTTATTTGGTCTCGAGGTTGACGGATATGATGGTAAAAACAGTCCTGTTATCCCAATCAAACGTGTACCGCAGGAAAGAAAGATACCGGAGCCGGAAGAAATTGGCATTTACGATTTTTCTGAAGGTATAGAAGCAGCGCACAAAGCAATGCTGACTAACCGTGTTGCCAGGCAGCATTTCGCAGCCAGGCATTATTCTGCTGATGTTGTTATGCGTTATAAGCTCGGATATATCGAAAAAGGACATAACGAGCTACTTAATCAGATACCAGATAAACACCGTTGTAAGTCATGGAAAGCCAATCTGTATCAGTTTATATATCCGATCATAGATGAGAACGGCAAGGCCACTTATTTTATGTCCGAGATCAACGACCGCGATCAATGTGACGATTACAACCCCAAGTACAGGAAGATCAACGAACTTCCGGCACCGCTGTTCAATGAGCGATATATCAAGAAGGATACTCCGCCGGTAATCTTCATTACCGAGGGAATACCGGATGCTCTCTCGGTTGAGTCCGTAAACGGTAAAGCAATTGCTCTTACCGGTGTTGGATATAACCGACTGATTGAGCTTGTAAATCATTATAAGCCGAACACGACTTTAGTTCTTGCATTGGATAACGATAACCGGGGCAAGAAAATGACCGAAAAGCTTATTGAAGAGCTGGACGGGATCGGCTGCCGCTATATCTTAGGCGGTCCGACATTCAAGAAAGACTTTAACGAAGAACTGATAGCTGATCCGAAAAGGTTTGTCGAATCAGTAAAAAAAACTATCGTCGATGCCTTGATCGCACCAAGCCCGATTAGGAAGGAGAAAGAAACAATGGCTAAGAATGTTACTTTCAGACAGATTAAGAGTGATGAACCTAAGCCGGAGACTCCGCAACAGGCCCCGCATTTTAAGGATAAGTCAAAGCAGATGCTTGTCGATATGTATTTGGATTCCTTAAAGAAAGACGAGTTACCTTGGCAGTGTGGCTGGAAGAAGCTCGGGGCACAAAGAAATATGGAAACCGGCAGAAAGTATAGAGGCATGAACGCTCTGTTGCTTTCCTTCATAAGCGAAATAAGAGGCTACAGTGATAACCGATGGATGACCTTTAAACAGATATCGGATTACCGTGAGAAGAACGGTATAACGGGTCCTTATTTCAAAAACGATGCAAAAGGTCAAAGTGTACCTATAACTTATTACGGTGTTAAGTTCTATGACCCGGAGACCAAGAAGTATGATAAAGCAATAACCTTCGAGAAGGCCAAAGAGCTTATCGAATCCGGAGAGAAGAAAAAAGAGGATATGCGTATAGCTGTCCTCGGAACATATTGCATGTTCAATTGTTCGATAGTAAATGGCATCGAACCGCCTCTTGCATTACAGCAGGCTCCGATTGAGCCGTCGGAGTATATTACGGCAATAATCAACGGCATGGGTGTCAATTATGAGGAAAAAGGTGATCGGGCTTATTACCGTTCAAGGACTGATACAGTAGTCCTTCCGCCAAGCTCAATGTTCACGAGTAAGCAGTCGTATTATGCTACGCAGCTCCATGAGTTGAGCCATTCCACCGGGCATCCGACGAGACTCAACCGTCCGCTTGGTAATGAATTTGGTTCGGAAGCTTATGCTCTTGAAGAACTCAATGCGGAGATTGCAAGTTCCTTCTTGTGTGCTGATCTTGGACTCGAAGAGGTAGCACACGAGTTTGAGGAAACTCCCGGTGCAGCTCTTAACCACGCTGCATATGTTCAAAACTGGATCCAGGTCCTAGAAAACAATCCGGAAGCGTTGTTTAAGGCAATCTCAACAGCTCAGAAGATCGAAGAGTATTGCTTTAAGGTTGCTAATATAGATCCGGAAAAGATAAGAGGAACGGACCCCGAAGAGGAACCAGAAGTAGAAGACGATATCGAGGTTGGTTGATATGGCAGAAAACTTAGCACATACAGAAGTGCCTGAAATTGCCAACAACAAAATGGTTCTTCAGGTCAAGATAAACGGTATTCTCAAACAGATGCAGCTTCCCGGTCCGGTTTGTAAGATCATAACAAGTTTTCTTGTTACGGCATTTCTGAAGAATAAGGAGACAGACAGCTACGAACCCGAAGAGAAGTTGATGTTATATTTTATCAGTTCCAGCGTTCCTATGGTTTGTGTTGTTTTTAAAGAGTCTCAATATGAGGTCTTTGAAAAGCAGGCCAAACTATATGGCATTGTTTATCTCAAATATAAACTTGAGAATTTCAGGATCCCGAAAGAGAACGAACCGGAACCCGAAAACGAGAGCGATGACTTGATAGCGGTCTTTTTGCGTGAGGCAGATTCTGTTTCGTTTAACGAGTTAATAAGTGATACAGGCCTCAGTAACATTAACAATCTTGGCAGTCTTGTCGCATCAGAACCGACAATTGACCTGGGAAATCCTCAAAAGACGGTATCAAACAACCTTACCGTAGATAAGACCGTTGACATCAATCGAATCTATAGGCAATATCTCGAGTTTGCCGGTGATGAAACGTTGCTTTTACGTTATGTCGTATCACTTTCAGTCTGTTCAGAGTTGGACGAAATGGTATCGGACGGAAAGGTAAAAGGAATAATGATAGGCCCGTTTGTCCTGGATACAAATGATTCAGAACTGACGAGGCTTCTTCCAGGTTCTGATATCATCGGTGGTTTAGGTGATACCGATTATAGACACAAAGCAGAATTAATGCGGCTCGAAGCCAGTAGAAAACTTAAATAATTGAACAGGAGGAATAAACATGGCAGATGAAGTAGGTGCAGCAGTACAGCTGCTTTCTGTATCTATTAACGGCACAGAGAAGTTATGTCATCTTACGGCATACGTCGGAAAGCTCTTATATCAGCTTCTGACGAAGATTTTTCTTAAGGTTCAGGCCAACAAAGAGTTGTCGCCAGGCGAAAAGGCAATGGTTCACTTTTTACGTACCGGAAAGACACTTCAGTGCCTTACGATGACCGAAGAACAGTATAAGAAATTCGAAAAGAACGCAGCTAAGTACGGAATACAGTATAGTCGTATCGATTCGCAGCCGGGTAAGGAGATCCTTGACGAGAACGGAAAACCGAAACTTGATGCTAACGGAAAGGTGATGCGTGAAGAAAATCATATTACTGTTTTTATTCCTGACAGCGACGCAGCTAAATTCAATGCGCTTGTGAAGGACTGTGAGCTTAATTCCATCGAGAATCATGGTAAGGTAACTCCGACGGATGAAAAGATAGACGTTACAAACGTTAAGAAAGTCCTATCAGACCACGTTAAATCTGATGGCACGCTGGATCTTAAGAGCCTTCGGGACGAGCTGATAAAGAACGGCTTTGACAAAGACGAAGTAGACGATATGATACTCTCATTTGTCAAATCAGAATCGTTTCAGGAGCTTTGTAACGATGGAAAGCTGGACCCTTGGAAGATAGACATCGGCAATATACCTGAAGACAAGCTTATATATGTAGCTCTTTACGATCAGGAAAAGGTCATTTCAGCATATATCAATCCTGATAAGACAGTAAACGTTGATAAACTCCGTGCTGATATTCGGGCAACCGGATATTCCCCGGAAGTCACTAACGACTACATTAATGCTCTTGTTAATTCCGATATTTATAAGAATATGGTTGCAAACGGTACTATTAAGGATACTTTTGTATCCAATGAGTCGATTGCATTTAAACCTACCGAAACGTGGAATACGGATCTGTCAGGTGACTGGACTAAAGACGAAAAGATAGTTGAAGAACGTATACAAAAGCTTGACGGTAAGATAAACGAATATAACAAAGATCCTTCTGATAAAGGTGAAGTGTATATTAAATGTTTAACTGCCGAGCGTGACTATCTGGCGCTCTATAAGAACAACAGCCTTGATACAAATCTGGAAGACTATGAGCCTTTTGGCAGCGATATTGAAGATGTTGTTGTCCCGGACGCGGCAGCAGCCGTATCTGAGTTAAAAAACAATGATACCAAGTCATATGCGTCTCATGGTGAAGAAGGCGGACACGGCAATAATAACTATGAAAAAATCGTTAATAACCCGTTACTTATCGGGAAGGTAGAGTCCGGCCCGAATATAGCACCGGATATTACACCGCCTACTCCGTCTGCCGGTTCCGGATTATAAATTATGCCCTCTGTTCTGAAAGGAGATTATCAAATGAAAGTAAACATCAAGAAGGCGC
>JAIKZM010000113.1 GCA_024682215.1 Saccharofermentans sp.
GTTGAGGTTGAATGCCAGAGGCATTGAATCAGAGAATACATCACGTCCCGGAAGGAGTCTTGAGTCATACTTGATGCCGAAAAGGTTCATCAGGGTAGGAAGTATGTCAAGGCTCGTGGTAGGAGTATCAACTACGATCGGGTCTTCCTTTTCGAGGGAGCCGCACCACATGATGATGCGGTTATGGTCACGCTGGATGTAGTTCTTAACTTCATATCCGTAGAGCTCGGAGAGCTTGGGCATGTTTCCGGGTGAAGCGTCCGGATCGAGTCCGTAAGGGAAGTGATCGGCAACGATGCAGATAACGGTGTCATCAGCCTTGCCGCACTCCTCAAGTCTGTCGACGAGATATTTGAGGCCCTGGTCCAAGTCCATGTTGCATGCCTTGTATGCACGTACTGCCTCGGAAGCTTTGCCGTCAAGAGAAGCTGTCTCATCCCAGTGCTTCTTGGACATTGCGTTGCCGGCTCTGGTATATCCGCTGTGTCCGGAAACGGACATGTAGTAGATATTGAAGTGATCCTGAGTGAGATACAGCGGGCAGGTACCTACGAACATATCGTAGTCGCTCTCAGGCCACTGATGGTAGTTGACCCACTTCTCCATGCCGTTGTAGATGCCCATGAAGCCCTGGTTGTAACCGAGCTTCGTGTGTGTCTTGTTACGGCTGTAGTACTTGTAGTCGTTGTTGTGGAATGCCTGGCCGTAGTAACCTTCTGCGTTCAGGCGCTGTCCCATCGTGAAATAGGTGCAGCCGTTGTCGATCATGTTGGTGAAGGACTTACCGCCTGACGTAGGGAGGAGACCGAAGATGTGTGAGAACTCACCGCCTGTCGTTCCTGCTGTTGCGGGAACATATGAATCGGTGAACTGGATGCCCTTTGTTGCAAGTCTGTACAGGGTAGGTGTGAGCTCGGGATCGATGGCTTCAGCGGTGAAAGCCTCGGCAGTGATCATGATGAGGTTCTTGCCCTTGAACTTGCCGGTCATCTTATTGGTGTATGTAGGTTCAACATTTGCGCAGTACTGTGCAAGAGTTGCGATCTTGCCGCCCTTCTGTGCAAGCGCATTGAAATCGATGTCCATTACCTGAGGTTCGTGGGTAGGTGTGGGCGTGGGAACCGGTGCTGATTCGCCCGGAGCAAGTGATGCGTTGGGATCTGACTCGCCGGTAGCTGATTCATCGGGCTTGGATGTCTGGAGATGTACGGGCGTCTTGACGTTCTGGAAGTCTCCGCCTGAACCGAACAGGAGAGCCTTGACGTCAAGTGCGGTACCTTCCATGTATCCGAAAGCCTCAACAGCCTTAGGGTAGTTATATTCGTTTCCTACGATGTTCCTTGCGGAAGGAATGCATGCGATGATGATTATGTTGAAGACGAGAGCCACGGGGATCATGACGGCGGTTGCTGTCTTGATCTGCTTTTCGGGCTGGGAATAGTCATATCTCTTTCTCTTGAGGTCCATGATGAGGATCGAAAGAGGAATCGAATAAAGGAAAAGATGGAAGACTCCCAGGGGGCTGAAGATAAGGCCCATGATCGTGGATGTGAAGCCTGTGAGCGCACCGCCGGCACCGTTCATGATGGTGTTGAGATCATAGAGCTCCTTGAACTGCATGTAGATGAAGTATTCGACAAGGAACGGGATCGCGTAGAGCACACGCAGGAGTCCGTCGACTATCGGGAGGAGCTTCTTGCCCTTGATGTTCATGAGAATTAGAACCGCAGGAGCACCCAGGATTAATGACCAGAGCAGCGAAAACGGCATTGCCTGAAAATAGCCGAACCCGTAAACGGATAGACCGAATACCACTTCATAGAAAAAAACATAAAGAATGAATTCGAAACGTCTCATATTAATAAATTGACCCCTTAAAAGTTCACTAAACTAAATCATTATATATAATTTCAAAAAATAGTTTATCACTCAAATACAAAATATAATAAAAAAATACCCCGAAAGTGCGTGACTTTCGGGGTACTTTGTTAATCAGTCAGTTATTGATCAACCGTTCTGGAGCTGTGCGAGAGCAACAGCAGCAATAATGCTGACGATACCAAGGATGATCGAAAGGATCAGACCGATGATGGAAGTGATCTTACCGACCTTAACGGGTGTTCCCTGATAACCTGCTGCTACAGCCTTCTTATTCATAACAAGACCAACGATAGCTACGATGATTGTAACACCGCAAGAATAGCTTCCGAAGATGGAAACGAGACCGCATACCATGCTGACGATACCCTGTGTTTTGCCTGGCATATATAAATCCTCCTTAAAATAAAAGATCAGGACTATTCCCAATCGTTATGATTTTATCAATAAATTTTGGTTTTGCAATGAAAAGACTAAAAATATAACGGTTTTGACACAGACGGGCTGTTACGGCATTCATTTTCGTGGTGTTTTTGTCTGTATTTCCGACAAATGGCGGAAACGAATTGACTCTTTTTTTCGCGCGCATTAAAATGAGATCAGTAAAGATCAGACTCTGACGGCAAGGTGTTTTCCGAGCGGGAATAGTCTTAAATTACTTTTTGCATGAAGTTTTTTAAGCTCCTTCGTCCGTCACGGGCAAAGGAGTTTTTTATGCTTAAGATCGCAGTTTACGGCAAAGGCGGGATCGGAAAATCCACCGTTACTTCAAACCTCGCCGCGGCTTTCGCAAGGCTCGGCAAGAGCGTCATCCAGATCGGCTGCGATCCCAAGGCTGATTCAACCATCAATCTTCTTGGAGGGAAGCCCTTAAAGCCCGTTATCGAGATCCTGAGGGAAGGCGGCGAGCCGGCTTCTGCTGAAGAAATCTCCGCTGAAGGCTTCGGAGGGATACTCTGCATCGAGACAGGCGGTCCCACGCCTGGCCTCGGATGTGCAGGAAGAGGCATCATCGCCACGTTTAATCTCCTCGATGAACTTGAGCTTTTCGAAAAGAGAAAGCCTGATGTGGTTCTTTATGACGTCTTAGGTGACGTTGTCTGCGGCGGTTTTGCCGCTCCTATCAGGGAAGGATACGCAGAGCAGGTCCTCATTGTGACTTCGGGCGAAAAGATGGCTCTTTATGCCGCGAACAACATCTGCCAGGCAGTAAAGAACTTTGAGGACAGGGGATATGCACATGTCGGAGGCGTCATACTCAATCACAGGAACGTGCCCGGCGAGACCGAGAAGGTTTATTCGTTTGCGAAGGAGCACGGCATTGACGTTATAGCCGAGATTCCCAGATCTGACGACATAAACGAATGCGAGGACATGGGACATACGGCTGTCGAGAGCAGGCCTGAATGCGAGGCTTCACAGCATTTCCTCGAGCTTGCAAAGAAATTGATCGGTGAGGAGAAGTGATGGCAGGAAAAGCAGTACAGTATACAGCTGCGCAGATAAGAGACCTCGGCAAAGAAAACATTCCGAAGGAGCTCTCGGGCGGACACGGCCTGGTTTACAGTTCGCCCGCGACTCTTGCATACAACTCTCCGGGTGCCGAAGGATTCGGCGTTAAGAGAGCGGGTCTTGCGGTTCCCGAGTCTGTCATGCTGATCGTTGCTCCCGGCTGCTGCGGAAGGAACACGTCCATCGTAAGTTCAATGCCTCAGTACAAGGACAGGTTTTTCTATCTCATGATGGATGAGACTGATCTCGTTACGGGAAGGCACCTCAAGAGGATACCTGATGCGGTCTGCGAAGTTGTTTCGCATCTTGAAAAGAAGGGCAGCAAGCCCAGGGTCGTCATGATCTGCATCACATGCGTTGATGCTCTTCTCGGTACCGACATGGAGAGAGTCTGCTCTGCCTGCGAAAGAGCTTTGGGTGACGGAACGAGAGTCCGGCCGAGCTACATGTATGCTCTTACCAGAGAAGGCAGAAGGCCGCCGATGGTCCACGTACGGCAGACACTTTATTCTCTCCTGGAACCCATGGAAAAGGATCCTAGAAGCGTCAACATAATCGGAAATTTCGCTCCGCTTGAAGACGGTGAGCTTCAGAAAATGCTTTTCAATGCCGGCGTGAAACACATCCGCCAGATCTCAACTTGCGGTACTTATGATGAGTTCCTAAAGATGGCATCCGCCAACTTTAACATTGTTACAAACCCCGAAGTCAGGGCCGCCGCGCATGACATGAGCTCACGCCTCGGCATCCCTTACATCGAGCTTACAAGGACTTATGATGTTGCCAAAACGGCAGCCCAGTACAAGGCGTTTGCCAATGCCGTCGGCATAACCATCGATATTTCGGAAGAAGAGTCAAAGGCAAAGGAAGCCGTAGAGTCACTAAAGGCAGATCATCCTGATCTGACTTTCAACATCGGCGAATGCCTGAATGCGGATCCGTTCGAGCTCGCGCTGTCACTTGTCAGATACGGCTTCAAGGTCGGTGAGATCTATGCGGCTCTGGCACCCGAGAAGTTCAAATATGTCAGCAAACTCGCGGAGCTTTCGCCTGACACGAAGATCTTCTGCAACATGGAACCGACGATGCTCTACTACGATGTGTCCGCCTCCCGCGCACACATAAGCCTCGGCAAGGATGCGGCTTTCTATTGCCCTGACATACCCAACATCGCATGGAACAGCGACATTCAGCCGTTCGGATTCCAGGGCATCACCAAGCTTATGGAAACGATCGGAAAGATAATGAAGGAGGCGCGCGCATGAAAGGTCTCCGTAAGGTTTTGACACCGTTTGCTCCCGACCAGTCAGGGGCAGTATCCGTTCTTTACGGCCTCGGCGGCCTGATCGTCATAATCGACGCGGGCGGCTGCACCGGAAACATCTGCGGTTTTGACGAGCCCAGATGGCAGAATGTAAGGTCCGCGGTCTTCTCCGCGGGACTACGTGACATGGATGCGATCCTCGGCCGCGACAAGCTCCTCGTTTCAAAGATCGCTGACGCCTGCAAAAAGATAGACGCTTCTTTTGTAGCGCTCATCGGAACACCCGTTCCCGCAACGATCGCGACAGATTACAAGGCACTGAAGCGAATGCTCGAAAAAGAGATCAGCCTTCCGGTTTTAACGATAGCGACTGACGGAATGAGACTCTACGACGAGGGCGAAGCTCTTGCTTATAAGGCTCTGGCGGATGAATTCATTTCAAAGGACGGATCTCTTGATGAGATAACCTTGGGCAGGACGCCGCTTACGTACGGCTCGGATTTTGCTGACATTACGCTTGAAGATTACAGGAAGATCGGCCCTTCCACCAAAGTAACTGCGGCTTCAGCCTCGGGAGTCGAAGCTGCAAAAAGACTCGGGATCCCTTATGAGACATTTAGCAGCATCGCGGCAGATTTGGCCGGAAGCATTCCTTCGGGCAAAGTACTTGTCTGCCACGATGAGGTTTTCGGAAAGACACTGAGAGACAAGGGAACAGACTGCGACATAGCAACGTTCTTTACGCTGCACGATGAGATAAAGCAAGACGGCGACAAAAAGATCACCGAGGAAGATGAGTTTACCGATCTCGCAGTGAATGGCGGCTACGACGTGATCGTTGCGGATGAGAGCCTGAAGCCTCTGGCTGATGGATTTAAGGGTCAGTGGATAGATGCGCCTTTCTTTGCGCTGAGCGGGAGAAGATAAATGAAGACAGTAAGGCTTAAGGTTTACGGTATCGTACAGGGCGTGGGAATGCGCCCCGTTGTTGCGCGCCATGCAACGGCATGCGGCATCACCGGAACCGTCGCAAACCTTGGTCCTTACGTAGAGATCTTTGCTCAGGGCGATGAAGAAAAAGTCGATTCATTTGTAAGGCTTGTAGAAGAGCAGCCTCCCAAGCGCGCCGCGATCCTCAAGATAGACTGCAGAACGCTCGATGACGCTCAGATCTTTGACAGCTTTGAGATCATCGAAAGCGGCAAGACATCAGGCGAGATCTTCGTTTCGCCCGACATCGCGATCTGCGACGAATGCCTTGAGGAACTCTATGACAAAAAGAACAGAAGATATCTGCATCCGTTCATCAACTGCACATGCTGCGGCCCGAGGCTGACGATCTTGGACAGCCTTCCCTATGACCGCGAGAGAACGTCCATGAAGGAATTTCCGATGTGCGAAAAGTGTGCTTCGGAATACCACGATCCCGATACGAGAAGATATGACGCACAGCCCGTCTGCTGCAACGAATGCGGACCTGAAGTGTTCATATTGGATGACCCTGAAAACAGGCGCGGAAGAGACGCGATAACATATGCGAGAAAGCTTCTTTCGGAAGGCGGGATCGTTGCCGTAAAAGGCATCGGAGGATTTCACATCGCATGCGACGCATATAATGAGGAGGCGGTAAAGAGACTGCGCGAATTAAAGCACCGTCCCGCGAAGCCGTTCGCCGTCATGATGAAGTCAGCCGACGTTGTCAGGGCTCACTGCGAGATGCTGCCTTTGCAGGAAGAGATCCTCAAGGGCCATCAGAAGCCCATCATCCTGCTCGAAAGAAAAGACGGATCAGATCTTGCCAGAAGCGTTGCGCCCGGTAATCCCAAGCTCGGTGTAATGCTGCCTTACGCGCCTCTGCAGAGCCTTCTTTTCGATTACGATGACGGCATTAAGATGCCTGACACGCTCATAATGACGAGCGGAAACATATCAGGACTTCCAATCTGCAGGGACGATGAAGATGCCAGAAGAGAGATTGCGAGGTTCTGTGATGCGATACTTTCTCACAACAGAAAGATAAGGATCAGGGCAGACGATTCTGTCATGGATTTCTATAACGGGAAGCCTTACATGGTAAGGCGTTCGAGAGGTTACGCACCGCTCCCTTACATGATGAGCGAAGACCTCAAAGGTTCGGTCATCGCGTACGGCGGCGAGCTCAAGAACACTTTCTGTATCGGCGTGAACAACCTGTTCTATCCGTCATCTTACATCGGCGATCTTACGGATCTCCGCGGCAAAGCGGTTCTTGCCGAATCAGTCGAAAGAATGGAAACGCTGCTTGAGACAAAGCCTCAGCTCGCGGTATGCGATCTGCATCCGTCATATAATTCTTCGCTTGCTGCGGAAGAATCAGGTCTGCCTCTCGTAAGAGTCCAGCATCACTATGCGCATATCCTTTCGTGCATGGCCGAAAACGACTATCACGGTGATTGCATCGGAGTGTCTTTTGATGGCACAGGATACGGAACGGACGGCACGATCTGGGGCGGTGAGGTATTAAAGTGCAGCCCGGCTGATTTTACAAGGCTCGGATCCATCAGGCCGTTCCTTCAGACAGGCGGTGACGTCGCTTCCAAAGAAGGCTGGAGGATAGCGGTTTCCATGCTGATCGACATCTGCGGGAGCAGGGCTGAGGAGATAATTGAAAGACTGAACCTCATCAGGAACGGCACTTTCAAGATGTATAAAACAATGCATGACGGCAAGCTCAATTCGGTCGTTTCAACATCCGCGGGAAGGCTTTTCGATGCGGTATCGGCGATCCTCGGGATCAGATATGAAAACACTTTCGAAGGTGAAGCTTCAACTGCTCTGATGTATGAAGCGATGAAGTGCAAGAGCCACGTTGCCGCATGTGATTACGAGCTCACCGGAGAATACATCGAGACGGATAAGATCGTCATGGATCTGGTTCAAAGAAGGCTTGCGGGAGAAGATCCCAGAGAGCTCGCTTACAGGTTCCACAGGCTCCTTGGAGAGGCTGCGGCAGAGTTCGTTTCGGCAAACGCAGGCACGGTAAGGACCGCCTGCTTGAGCGGCGGATGCTACCAGAATACGCTGCTTCTCGACATAACGAAGAAGGCATTGGAGAACAGAGGATTTAACGTCCTGATCCACAGCCTGATCCCGCCCAACGACGGCGGCATCAGCATCGGTCAGGCATTTTACGGAATGAATAAATTAAAGGACGGAGGAATATAAAGATGTGCGTAGGTTTATCAGCAAAAGTCATCAGCGTTAAGGACGGCGTTGCGATCGTTGACGCATCGGGAGCAAAGCGCGAGGTATCGGCAGAACTCTTAGACGATCTTGAACCGGGCGAATACGTAATGGTACACGCAGGAGCAGCGATCGCAAAGATCACTGACGACGATAAGAACGAGACTGAAAAGCTTAATGAGGAGTATCTCAAATGAGCACGATAGAAGAAGCAAGATCCTATCTTGAGAACTACGACGGCCCTGATTTCAGGATAATGGAAGTCTGCGGCACGCATACCCACGAGATCTTCAGGCAGGGCATAAGAAGGATCCTCTCTCCGAAGATCAATCTCATCTCGGGTCCGGGGTGCCCCGTGTGCGTAACGCCCGTCAGCTTCATTGACGAGGCGGTTTTCCTTGCGCTCGAAAAGGGCTGCACGATCACGACTTTCGGTGACCTCGTAAGAGTTCCCGGATCGAAGATGTCACTTGCAGGAGCGCGCGCAAAAGGCGCTAAGATCAAGGTCGTTTACGCGCCTTTCGATGCGGTTAAGATCGCACAGGAAAACCCGGAAGAACAGGTCGTTTTTCTTTCGGTAGGCTTTGAGACGACAACTCCTTCAGACGTCATTGCAGTCAAAAAGGCAATGAATGCAGGAGTTAACAATTTCTCTATCCTTACCGCGAACAAGACCATGCCCGGCGCATACGAGGCAATGGGAAAGAGCTGTGACGCTTTCCTTTATCCGGGCCATGTCCATGCGGTCACCGGAACGCAGATCTGCAAAGACATGTGCGCCAAGGGCGTATCAGGCGTCATTGCGGGATTTACCGGAAGCGAGCTCCTGACGGCTCTCGCGGTTGCCGTGAAGAAATACGGTGAAGGAAAACCGTTCTTCGTCAACTGCTATCCCAGAGTCGTAAAGGACGAGGGAAGCCCTGCTGCAGTCGCGATGGTCGACAAGTTCATGGAGCCCTGCGATGCGGAGTGGCGCGGAATCGGAACGATACCGATGTCCGGCATGCAATTAAGAGATGAGTTTGCGGCATTTGACGCAAGAAAGAAATACAACGTTCCCGATCTTAAACCCGAATACAAGACCGCATGCAGATGCGGCGATGTACTGCAGGGCAAGATAACACCCAATCAGTGCCCGCTTTTCGGAAAGGCATGCAATCCCGACCATCCTGTCGGAGCCTGCATGGTATCTGACGAAGGCGCATGCTCTGCTTTCTATATGTACGGAGGTGACTTATGAGTGATGTAATAACGCTTGCTCACGGAAGCGGCGGAAGGAAGACTTCCGAGCTTATCGC
>JAIKZM010000151.1 GCA_024682215.1 Saccharofermentans sp.
CTACGCCGCAGCTTGTCTTGCAAGCTGACTGGCAAGAAGTCTGGCACTCGCCGCATCCGCCTTCCTTGGCAGACTTGTCAAGGTCACGGGTCTCGATGGTAACGATTCTCGTCATGATCGCATTCCCCCTTATTTATAATGAGAAAATTATACTTTGCAAGGCCGATACAGTCAAGGCAGGGCCTTGATCTTCCCGTCAAAAGAACGCCTTCCGTTCATGAAAAGGTCAGCTCCCGCGCTTTTTGCGAACTTTATCGTCTCATCCGTGATCATCTCACCGGGTATGAGAAGAGGTACTCCCGGCGGATATGCGAAAAGAAATTCTCCTGCCGTGAGCCCGCAGCTTTCCTCCAAAGGAGCTTCCCCGGCGGTCATGCCGCGAAGATAAGCATCTCTGACGGTCGTAAGGAATCTGGGCTGCGGACGTCCTTTATAAGATCTGTCTGATGCATCTTCGCCGTTATCCTGCAGTTCATCGAGCCTTATTACGGCATCACAGAATCTCTTTATCGAGTCTTCGGTGTCACCGATGCCCGTCATTGCGATCAGATGTGCTCTGAAAGCGGCTTCGCACTCCACGTTGTAATCACACCTTAAGTTTGCCGCAAGCTTCAAACCGTTGCCGAGTATGACGAGTTTTGAACGCTCCCTGACAGGTGCCATCCACAGCTTGTAGTTCTTAAGGCCGGAAAGCGCATCTTCGGCATATCTGATGCCGTCTTCCCAGGGCTTCATGATATCCCTGCTCTTCGTCAGCGAGGCAATGCAGCGCGAAATGCCGCCCAGAAGAACATATGAGGGCGATGTTGTTTCAAAGATATCGATGAAGTTCATCAATACGCCTTCGGGAACCGGACAGTCCTTTGCCGTAAGCATGACTGCAGTCTGAGTCGGCGCGTTTAAAGTCTTGTGAAGGCTCTTTATAACGATGTCGCCTGCTGTATCAGGTCCGAAGAATCCGTCATCTAGTCCCAGATGTGCTCCGTGAGCACAGTCGGTTATGAGACACGCGTCGAAGCGTTTCGTGATCTTATAGATCTGCTCTGTGTCGGATATTACGCCCTCGTAAGTCGGAGAGGTGATTATGACCGTCTTTATCCGCGGGTTCCTGACAAGCTGGTTTTCAACTTCAGCGGGCGTGATCTGACATGCAAAAGGAAGCTCCGGGTCGAAAGCCGGCATCAGGGGAACGACTTTGCTGCCCGTGATCGCGAGCGCATTCCATACGGAAAGATGGCAGTTCATGGCTACAAGCACTTCCGAATCCGGATTGCAGACCGATGCGGCGCAAACAGCCGAGAGGATCATTGAAGTGGCTCCTCCTACAGAGCAGTATGCATGCTCCTTGCCCCAGAGAGCGGCAGTTGCATCCTCAAGATCCTTGAGAAGGCCTGAAGGGGAGTGCAGATTGTCAAAACCGCTGATCTCGGTGATGTCTCTGCTGAATATGTTTGAGATGACATCGGTGTTGCGCTTGTGACCGGGCATATGCATGGGAAGCGGCTCGGTGCCGAGATACATCTTGAGGGCGGCACCCAAACGGTCATTATCGTAATTCATCAAAAAATCCCTTTAGTTAAAAAGAACCCTGCCTCTTGAGATAAGAGGCAGGGAAAAGAAATGGAGTAAATATGAAATAATCAAGGATTAATAACGGTGAAGCTGTAGCTGGATACCGTGTCTGAAACCTCATAGATCGTCTTCTGCATCTGAAGAGCGGTGGAGAGGAGAAGGGTATAAGGGCTGAGCTTGCCGTCAAGCAGTTCAACATCGGAAGCGTAGCTGATAGCCTGAGCCTCATCATCGGAGAGCAGCATGTACTGCGAAACGAGGAAGAGGGATCTTACGCCTACGTTCATGTGAACGAGCTTGTTGTTGATCGAATAAGAAGGACCTGAGCTTGATGTTGAAGTTGAAAGCCTGCTGGAGAAAGAGAGACCCAGAGCAGATGTGCTGCCCAAAGAGCTTGTCTCTTCCTGAATGAAGAGAGGCTTGCCTTCGATACCAACCTTACCTACTTCATGGAAGAGAGCGATGATGATAGCTGACTCTTCATCGAGCTGAGGCATGATTGTGTCCTTGATTCTGAGAAGCTGCTTGGCAACAGCAACGCTCCTGATGAGGAGACCCTTCTCGCATGCGAGGGGACCCTTGACCTCAGCGGGTGCTGTGAGCCAGGAAGTACGGTTCTCGAGGAAATCGATAAAGTGATCGAACTCTGTCTTTCTCTTTACGATAGCTGCCTTGAGCTGAGAATAGAGTGTATCAACATTATCTTTGTTAACATCGACCATCGGCATGATGCCTGAAACCTTTTCGGATCTGCCTGTAGCTGCAGCTGAAACTGCTGCTGCCTGGGGAGTTACTGTGGTCTCTGTATCGCTTCCGCCCTCGGCAGAAGTAAATGTATACTTACATTTAGGGCATCTGATAGCCTGATTGGCGATTACCATTCCGCAATCCGGACATTTTTTCATAATTCAATCCTCCTGATGGTACGGTCACCTCAAAAACACAGGCTACCGACATAATCTATAAGTCATTTTATAACTTGTTTTTTGCATTATCAATAAGACGGATGCCTATTTACAAAAGATTTATATGTAAAAGTACAAAAATTCAACAATATTATAAGAAAAACACAAATAATCTTGTGAATATCGCTGTCTTTTATATGAAAGGCAGAAATTAATCACATTTTGCTAAAAGAAAAAGACACTGACGAGGGGATGTCAGTGTCTTAAGGAGGGTGTTATGAAGTAAGGAACAATTACTTTGAACAACTGTATGATACCACGCAGGCAGTTTACTTTAAGTTCCAAAAAAGGCAAAATAGTGGCAAACCTAAAT
>JAIKZM010000127.1 GCA_024682215.1 Saccharofermentans sp.
CGGCTTCTGCTCACGCCGCAGAAAAGGCAATGATGACAACAGATACCGTTCCGAAGGAAGTTTCAGCCAAGCTGACGCTTTCCGGCGGCAAAGAGATCACCATCGCCGGCATGGCAAAGGGTTCAGGCATGATCTGCCCCAGCCTCGGCACGATGATCGTCGTTTTCACGACCGATGCCGCGATCTCTAAAGAATTGCTCCAGCCCGCTCTCAAGCGTGCGGTGGCACATACATTCAACCGTGTTTCCGTTGACGGTGACACTTCATGCTGTGACATGGTCGTAGTCATGGCTAACGGTGTTTCAGGCGCTTCCATCGAAGCCGGCAGCGATGATCTAGCGCTTTTCGAAGAGGCACTTACATCTCTGTCTCTTGACCTCTCCCGCATGATTGCCTGCGACGGCGAGGGCGCATCCAAGTTCATCGAAGTTATCTGCCGCGGAGCAAAAACCGCAGAAGACGCTCAGCTGATCGTCACTTCAGTTGCCAAGTCTCCCCTTGTTAAGACCGCCGTTTTCGGCGAGGATGCAAACTGGGGAAGGATAATCACCGCAGCAGGATACTCCGGAGCTGATTTCGACCCTGAGAAAGTCGATATCCGTCTGGCAGGTCTTCTTGTCTGCAAGGACGGTCAGGCAACTGATTATTCCGAGGATGAGGCATCAGAGCTCGTCAAGCAGCATGACATCAAGATCGAGATCGACATTAACCAGGGTGATTTCGATGACCGTATGTTCTCATGCGACTTCTCTTACGATTACGTAAAGATAAACGGAAGCTACAGGACCTGAGGTCTATAGCTTCCGCTATCCTTTTATTTTACGAGACTATCCTGTAATAAGCATTCGACGTAAGCTTATAGATAACCGCATAGAATATCCCGCAGATCAGCACACACACTCCCGCGCAACCGAGCAGCAGCGGCATATTGTTATGTCCGAAAAGCAGTAAGAGCTTGTGGATGATAGGCAATACTGCCGCAAGGTGCATGCACGCAAAGATGATCGGGATAAGGAATACAGTAAGCATCTGAGAATTGATGCTCTTTTTTATGTTCTCTTTGGTCATTCCCACCTTCTGCATGATGCCGAATCTTGACTGGTCCTCGAAGCCTTCGGAGATCTGCTTATAGTAGATGATGAGCACACAGGAAACCAAGAATATTATGCTTAAGAGGATACCGAGGAAGAAAAGTCCTCCGAACGTCTTAATAAAATCGTTTCTCTGGTATTCCCTGCTGTCACAGTAATTTACGAAGCGTTTTGATGAAAGCTCATCGTGCACGAACTTGTTAAGTATTTTGCCGAGCTCGGTCTGATGCTCTGCATCGAGGTCTGTGTCGAAGTCATAGATCCAGTACCACGAGAGCATTGGGCTTCCGGTCGGATCCTTGTAATCCTTGTAAAGCGATGCGACCTTGTCAACATCATCAACAATAACGTAGATGGTGGAAACAACATTTGTTGATATGACATTTCTCAGTTTGGCCTTCGAATTGTCCGTCTTTTTAACGACGTCGAAAGTTTCTTTTCCGATCTTAAGTTCATTACCGACGTCTAAATTGCCGTCAACAACAGCCAGCACTTTCCTGTCAGAGAGGGATTCATCAGAACCGGTCAGTCTGTTATACGTATCAACGTCGAAGAAATATACCTGCGCTACTTTGTCGTAGTCGATCGTCATAATGTTTTCCATAGGATTGATATCGAGATTGAGGTAGCTGTTTTCGAAATATCCGGAGAGACAGTAATTGAAGAAACAAATTTCATTCTTTGCGGCTGCTCCGTATTCTTTTGTTCGTTCATCAATGCCGCTCCTGAGCTTTTCGGCAATCTCTATGTAATCCTTTTCGTATCCGTACTTGGATGCATAAGCATCTATATGCCTGGGATAGTGATTCATCAGCGTCTCTTCCCTGTTGATGTACAACGCAGATGTCGAAGAGATCATGACCAGGATCATGGTAAGCAGGATGCAAATGGATGCAAGACTCGCACCGTTCCTCTTCATTCTGTATGCCATGGAGGATACTGAGACAAAATGTGTTGTCTTGTAGTAGTACTTCTTATTCTTCTGAAGGATCCTGCAAAGCAATACGGAACCGGCGATAAGCACCAGATATGTTCCGATGATCGTAAGGATAACCGCTATGAAAAACCAGACAAGCGCAGACAAAGGCTGCTTGATCTTGATGGCGATATAGTATCCTGAAGCAAGGATGACAAAACCCAATATTCCTACGACCCAGTTGGCCTTAGGCGGCTTTTCTCCGGCCTTGTCCGCACGGATCAGATTGATCGCGCTGGCAAATCTTACACGCCTGACCGAATTGAGGAAGATCAGGAAGAATATAACGCTGTAGACTATGACGGTTGTCACGAGCGATGAAACTGAAAGGTTGAACTTATAGTTGACTTCCACTGCTACAAGCCTCAGAAAACCCAGTTCTGCAAGCTTTGAAAGCCCGATCCCGGCAATGAGTCCGCCTGTCATGGCAATCAGCCACGATATCAGCGTCTCAAAAAAGACTATCCTTCCAAGGTTTTTCCTGTTCATGCCCAGAACGCTGTAAAGCCCGAATTCCTTTAGCCTTCCCTTAACAAGAGTCGACTGTGTATAGAACAGGAAGATCGTTCCAAAGACCGCCATGATGTATGTTCCGAACCTGAGCATGTCACTTGCGGTGGAACCTCCCTCGAAATTCTTGAGCAAGCCGGAGAAACCGAGCATGTGCATGATGTAGAACAACGCAACCATCAGGATGCAGGTAATGAAATATGGGATATAGAGCCTGCCATTCTTGCGAATGCCGTCGGCCGCTATCTTGGGGTATAAACCGGCTTTCATTTCAGATCACCTCCCTGAGCCAAAAGGTTCAGTGTGTCTGATATCTTCTGATACATCTGGGTATCAGAAGAACTGCCCTTATAGATCTGATGAAATATGATCCCGTCCTTGATAAACAGGACACGCGATGCATTTGAGGCAGCCTTGGTCGAGTGAGTAACCATAAGAATTGTCTGTCCGAGCTCATTAACCTGCTTAAAGAGTGCAAGAAGCTCATCGGAAGACTTTGAGTCCAGTGCGCCCGTAGGCTCATCGGCAAGGATGATCTTGGGATCAGTGATAAGCGCCCTGGCAACAGCTGCTCTCTGCTTTTGTCCGCCTGACACCTCATATGGATACTTCTTGAGTATCTCAGAGATCCCGAGAGAAGGGACAAGCTTATCAAGACGCGCCCTCATGTCATCAGGTCTTCTTCCTGCAAGCACAAGAGGAAGATAGATGTTGTCTTCGATCGTAAATGTATCCAGAAGATTGAATTCCTGGAAAACATATCCCAGATTATCTCTTCGGAACATGGCCATGGCGGAATCCTTGATCGTCGAAAGGTTCATTCCGTCAAGGATGACCGTTCCGGAGGTTGCCTTATCCAGTGCAGCGAGAATATTGAGCAGCGTTGTCTTGCCGCTTCCCGACTCGCCCATGATGGCTACATATTCACCGTTTTCGACTGAAAAATTGACGTTCTTGAGAGCTTCGACGGAAGCGCCTCCGCGGCGTCCTTTATATACTTTCTGTAATCCTGTAACTTCAAGCAGACTCATAAACTGTACTTCCTTTCATTTAAGTCAGCCAAAGTATAGAAAACCGCAAAAGTCTGCTCCATTGAATCTGCTTACCAATTCCTTACACATTTGTCACAATTGTTTATTCTATCCCGATGTTTTTCTTCCTGAGGTCGATCATCAGTTTCGTTCCCACGCCCGGTTCAGATTCGGCAGACAGTTTATGGCCCAGGTTATCTGCGATACGTTTGCAGAGGTATAATCCGATTCCGCTGGCCCTTTTGTCTTCCCTGCCGTTAAATCCCGTGTAACCGTTCTCAAAGATCCTGGGAAGATCCTCTTCGCTTATGCCGATCCCCGTATCCTCGATACAAAGGACTCCCGGCGTACTCATATAGATGCGTACCGATCCTTCGGAAGTGTATTTAACCGCATTGGAGATTATCTGCTCAACAATGAACGTCAGCCATTTTGAATCGGTGACCGCCTTATAGGTGACCTGCTCATATTCGAGTTTCAGTTTCTTTAAGATGAATTCTCTTGAGAACTTTCGGATCGCGGAACGCACTATCTCATCGATGTCATATTCTTTTATAAGATAATCGGTGTTATTCGAATCAAGTCTGAGAAACGTAAGAACCATTTCGACATATGCTTCGATCCGGTTCAGATCTCCCATCAGCCTTCTTGCGGAATCGGTGTCTTCAGACTGGAGATTAAGGCGCATGGCGGCTATCGGCGTCTTTATCTGATGCGCCCATACGGTATAGTATTCGACCATATCAGTATAGTCCGCAGAAGCTTTCTGCCCTGCAATTTCCGCCTCTTCTCTCATCTTCTCTATTATGAACTGATAGTCTTCTTCGAGCTTGTTTTTCGGCGAGGGCAATTCTTCCGAAAGAATCCTGTTGTGGCGCTTTACGAAAAAGACGAGATCAACCGATGCAGCTATAAGGCCGATGCCGAGTGTGAGGGCCAGCGGGTACAGGACCGCTATCTTAGGCATATCAAAGAGAAGATATGAAGATGCGAATATTCCCGCTATCAGAATGCATGTGACGATCGTTTTCGCGCGGTATTTCAGATAGCTTCCGAAAAGCTTCATCACTCATCCTCCAGGATGTATCCGACACCGAACTTCGTTTTGATAAAATCCGTAAGGCCCGCGGCTTCAAGCGTCTTTCTTAGTCTTCCGACGTTAACGGTCAAAGTGTTCTCGTCGACAAAGCTGTCTGTCTCCCATAGGACTTCCATGAGCTTCTCACGGCTTACGACCTTATTCTTGTTTTCCATAAGAGTAAGAAGGATCTTATATTCGTTTCTTGCAAGCTCGATCTTTTTGCCTTCATAGGTCAGTGAATTATCGTTCATATTGAGCACTGCGCCTTTTGCCTGCAGCGTAAACGATCCCTGGTTGAAATCGTAAGTCCTGCGAAGAAGCGCCTGAACCTTGGCTATCAGGACGCTCTGATCGAACGGCTTCGGGATATAATCGTCCGCGCCCATGTTCATTGCCATTACGATGTTCATGTTATCAGTCGCGGATGAAATGAAGATGATCGGTACATTGCTCGTTTTCCTGATCTCCATGCACCAGTGATAGCCGCCCATGTAAGGCAGCGTGATATCCATGATTATCAGGTGAGGCTCAAACTCTTTGATCTCGCCCAAGACATTCCTGAAATCAGATACGGTCCTGACCTGCATCTCCCATGCGGAAAGGCACTGGGAAATACCGTCTGCAATACCGTTGTCATCTTCAACCACATAGATCTTATACATGGTGTAATTATATCACTGAGCTAACCAGGGATTCTGCATTCATAATTCATCTGTTTATAAAAACAAACTCTCCCGAAGGAGAGTTTGTTTTACTAAAAAAATAAGTGTTTCAGATCGTAGCGTAGATGTCGTTGTTTCCGGCCTGTGTCGGAGCCTTCATCTGGCGGAGAAGGAAACAGTTCTTCCCTTTTGAATTTACAAATGGAACAGCGCTGTTGATGGACTTTGAAGCGACGGCCTTGTTGTACATGTCCTTGTAAGACTTGTTCTTCTTATAATCAGGAACATTGGTGGTCCACCATTTCTTGATGCCGGCTGTGACCTTCGATTTGAAGGAACTGTCCTTAATGTTCAGCAGTTTCAGCATCTCGGCTTTGGTCATCTTTTTGCCTGTCACTCTGGAAACATTGTAAACATAGTAGTCATTTCCGTCCTTGCCGGCATCCAGATTCACCGTAACAAATATGGAAACATACTTCTTCCCTACGTAATAAGAATACTTGACCACGCTGTCATTCTTCTTGGCGATCGGGCCGAACTTATTGGCAATCTCCTTGTTGACCGCGCTTGTGCTTACGCCCTTGATCGTAACCTTCGGATACTTGGTCGTAAATTTCTGCTTACCGATCTTAAAAGTCCTGCTGTATGCATTCGTAACGGTCGTCTTTCCTATCGGCTTGGGTGTCGGCGTTGCAGCTTTTTCCGTAGTGGTTTCAGAAGGAGCTGTTGTAGTTTCCGATGTCTCCGAGGTTTCTTCTGCCGTTGTTTCTTCCGTGGTTTCCTCTGAAATTGTAGTTTCCTCTGTCTCCGGAACCGTTGTTTCAGTGACGCTCATTTCGGAAGTCTCCGATGAAGGAACGGTCGCCGAAGTAGCGGGTACGGGTTTATTGACACATGCAGCCATCGAAAGCATGGTGCATGAAGCCATAAGTATCGCAAGAATCTTTTTATTCATTTTTCTACCTCCCAAATCAAGAACATTATATTCTCAGTTAGCAAGGACTTTTAGGCAAAAGATATGCAAAACGGATCACAATGCCTTTGTTAACATTCTTGCATATATATTAAGAATTGGTTTTCGGATTATTCACAGAGAGAAAACACCAAGGAAATTAGCAGGGTTTAGTATGTAGTCAGGGTTAGGATTATTGAGTTTGTATAAGGAGTGCCCTATGACTTTTGATCTCGAACGGTATATAGATGAACCGCTTGTATATTTCGATGACAAGCGCAAGATAGACGATCAGAAAATGTTCCTGCTTGGCCTCAGGATCAGATCCGACATGGTGGATCTCCTCCTTAAAGGCGCCAAAGCCGAGGACATCACGGTAAAGAGACTCGATCCGGCTGAAGATCAGAGTTTCGGACTCATTAACATGGTTGCGGAATCCGCTCTGTCCGACTGGGATTTTGAGTGGACTGGTGCTTCTGAAATTGAAGGATCGCCTGTTGAAGCGGATAAAGAGGTTACGCAGGCAAATAGCGCTTCAACAGGCGCCGGATCAAAACAGCTTAAGTGCGGCGAGGAAAAGATCCTTAAAAAGACTATCGCGAATTTCAAGCTGTCTGATTCCAAGCACAGGGAAGGCGCTGTCATCAGGGCGCTGCAGGAAGACTTCGCCGCGATCAGCGACCAGCTGAACAGCGAGCTGAACGTCTTCCCTCTTCCCATGAGGGAGATGATCATGATGACGCTCTTAGACAGGTTCCATTCCTGGGAAAAGTGCAATTGGGAGTGAGTTTTTTCATATACCTTTTGAAACGGGCATCGGGTTTACCCGGTGCCTGTTTCTTTTCTGATCAAAGCACTGCGGCCGCGCGAGTCTCATAATAATTCCATTACAAGCAAAAACCGTCCCATAAGGGACGGTCTTTGTAACGGACAAATACAGAAAGGAAATCGATTCTTTTCCTATGTGGAAAAACTTTTCGTTGAATCGTATTTCCTTTTTGCACGGGAATTTTAACAATGAGTGCTGTATATGTTTGTCAGTTTTCGGATAAAAATTTACGATTTCGGTTTGCTTAAACTTACAAAAAAAGCCCCGCTTTTCAGCGGGACTTTGAGTAATCGGTCTTTTCCGGTCAAGATCATTTCCTTCTGATATGGTTCGTGCTTATCGATGCCCACTGTTCAAGGTCTATGTATCTGAGGCACGGATATACATGACTTATCTTGCCGTTGATCTTCGGTGTCATGCCGTCCAGCATAATATCATGGCCGTATTCGTCTTTTCCCACATAGAAGAAAACGTCGCCGTGATATGTCTTACATTCGCAGAGCAGATCTCCCGGTTTAACATTCTTGTAAGATACAGTCTTACCGGAAAAAGCCATTTTATGCGAATTATGTGCGACTTTCTTGTGATGGAAGTTTTTGTATACCCAGACGGCAAATCCCGTGCAGTCGCACTTCTTCCTGGTCTTGCCTCCAAGCTTATAAGGCCAGGTAGCCGCTATACTGTAGAAAACGTATTTGGGCGGATGCTTATGCTGTTTAAGATAATCCCCTGCTTTCTGATTGTTTGGGAATGTCTTAACGCACCAGGCTGCAAATTTGTTGTTTGCCGTAACGATCTTCGGTGCAGGAAAATCCTTCATTCTGAGGATGGACTTTTCGCTGTCGGAAGTAACTCCGTTAAGATCCGCATCAGGCGTCTGACCATTGGGAAGTATTACTATCTGGATCGCGGAAATGGTATTGCCGATCTCGTCAGTACCGCATCTTAATCCGTCTTTGGTCCACGCCATCCATCCTTTCTTGGATGTCTTGACCCTGTAGAAGATACTGTAATCGTTGTCGTAGGTATAGTACTCTTCTTCGTCATTATCGTCATTACAGTAATAGTATCCGTCATAAAGGCCTATCCTGAGATTCTCTATCCTTTTGCCGGCATCCACGATCCTGAGGTCAAAGGATGCATCGTAACCGTCTTTCGTATCATATTTCTCATAGCCGAAATCCGGCATGTCGACATTGAGATCCAGTTTACTGCCGGGTACGTTAACTCCGACGGCAACTCCCGTAATCTGTCCTGAAACAGTAAGGACCTGACCATCTGACTTAATATCTGACCAGCCTTCAGATGTCTTGACCGCATATGAAACTTTAGCGCCTGAAGGCATTTTAAAGATTCCCTTGCCGGCCAAGATCGGTGTTTTTGGGTTTATGTCCGCAACATCAACGCTGCTCTTTATTCCTGCCACATTGCCGGGAGCACCTCCTCCTTTTGCAACGAGGACCACCTGTATTCCTTCGAGCCTGTTTGCAAGCTCCGTAGTGCCGCTTACAGCGCCGTTCTTTGCCCAGCCGAGCCAGCCGTAGATCGGCGTGTAAACTCTGTAATAGACATCGTAATGGT
>JAIKZM010000142.1 GCA_024682215.1 Saccharofermentans sp.
GCATTTCCATGATAGAGATGAAGTCCTGAAGCACTTGTTCGATTCACTGTATCAGGAATGTTTATTTTCAATAAAAGAAAGCGGCATACATCATTACTGGGATGTGGTACAGTGCTTTTTCGATTTCTGGGAAAAGCATGCACAAACGCTGAATCTGATGAAACGAAGCAATCTTCTGCCGCAACTTTTTGAAGAGTCATACGGCAGGTCATTCGAAGTGTTCAGATCCGTAAGAACCGCTGATATCGCTGATCGTTATAGAGATCAGCTCCCATATCTTCTTGCTTACAGTATTGGAGGCATGAACTCAATGCTCATCAAATGGATAGAGGGCGGAATGAGTATTCCTTCATCAACACTTATTCTATGTCTGCGTGAAGGATTCAGGTCAGAAATGTTGTAACTGATTTTCTATGCCAAGGAATCAGTCCTAATCGAGTTCGCCATTGCGAAATGTATATTGGGTTATCGTCAGTAAAAATCCACTATCTGTACCTTATTGCTCAGTTATTACGACACTTATAGGAAAAGACGTTATAAAACGATTGCTACCGGACTTAAGGTATGCAAAAACAATAAGAGAAAGGCTGAAGAAATGCTTCAGAAGACGAGAGTTGAGTTCTATGTTCCACAAAGCATCAACAATCTCAAATCTGATATGCCGTTCGTCGATTACCTTTACGCTTGGCTGGAAGTCGTTAAAATCAGAGTTAAACCAACCACTTATCACTCTTATGTGTGCATAGTAGAACGTAAGCTCGTGCCTTATTTCAAGCCCATGGAATATACCTTAGAGGGGTTGAAACCATCACACATACAAGCATTCTATGTTCACGAACTCGAGACAGTATCACCTAACACCGTGATCCACGAACACGCGGTTATATACGAAGCTTTAAAATACGCTTATAAGATAGGTCTTGTTCCTTTGAACATAGCTACAAGGGTCGACAGGCCCAAGAAAGAAAGCTTCGAGCCTCAATTCCTAAGCGCAGACGAGCTGGAAATTATGTTCAAAGCAATACGTGGAACACCCTTTGAGCTCCCGGTGCTCGTAGCAGCTTTCTACGGATTACGACGAGGAGAGGTCCTTGGTCTTAAGTGGGATGCAATCAACTTTGATGCATGCACTATAACTATCAAGCGTACTATCGTATCTACCATGGTCGACGGCAAACGGAAGATACTGAAGCAGGATTCTACTAAGACTAAAGCCAGTTACAGAACACTGCCTCTTGTAGGAAGATTCAAACAGTACTTCATAGAAGTCATGAAGTCTCAAGAAGAAAATAAGAAGCTCTGCGGTAATTGCTATAACTACGAATACGATGGTTATATCTTTGTAGATCCTGTCGGAAACATACTTAAGCCTAACTACTTAAGTGCACAATTCCCCAGGTTTCTCGAGAGGCATGGTCTCAGGAAGATCCGTTTTCACGATCTGAGACACAGCTGTGCGAGCCTGCTCCTTGCAAACGGTGTCCCCTTAAAGAGTATTCAAGAATGGCTTGGCCATAGTGACTTCTCCACTACAGCCAATGTCTACAGTCATCTGGATTATTCTGCTAAGGTCTCATCCTCGATCGCACTTGAGAATGGTCTCCCCTTACCTAACCGAGACTTTAGCTCAAGCTGGGTGGGTTCGAACTTGCAAGATTTTGAGGGTAAATGTGCCCCCAAAAATGAGGAATGTGCCCCCAAAATTACGGAGCTTATAGGATGAATTACAAGAAAGTAGAAAATTCGGCAAAATTAAAGGCCCGCAAACGCAGTGTTTACGGGCCTTCTGGCGGAGCCGCAGGGAGATAACTCATGCCTTTTTCATAAACACTTCGTTCTCCACAAAAGGCTTATATTTAAGGCTTTAAGCAGAATTGCTTTTTTTGCCAAACTGCTTAAACCTGTATAAATCCTTCGCAAAAAGTAGTAAATATAGTAGTAAGTTTCAGTTTAGTATGCGTTTTCAACGTAGCTTTCAAGCATAGAGATTTCTCTTTTCTTGAACTCGCTGGAAGCATCTGTGTATGTTTTAAGCGTTATCAGGATTCCTTCATGTCCCATCATATCAGATGTGGCTTTAATGTCTGCTCCTGCCTCCCGCATTCTTGTCGCAAACGTATGTCTCAGCATATGATTATGGACATGCGGAAAATCTGGAATTGTAGGATCTCCGGTCAATCGGATCTCATTGTTGATTGCTTCACAGATCTTTATCAGTTTGCTGTTTAGTTTCTTATGGCTAAAAACCTTGCCATTGCTGTTAATAAACACAAAGTCTGTATAACCGTCAATCTCTGAAACACATTCAATTCCCAACAGATCCTGATATGCTTTTTCCTGTAACAGAGCTTTCCTAACTTTTGGCAACATTGGAACGGTACGTCTGCTGCTCTTTGTCTTAGGCGGATTGATCTTATAATCGCTTCCTTGTCCTTTGCCCTTATCATATTGAAGCAAGGTATGGTTAACATCTATCTCATCATTTTCAAAATCAATGTCTTCCCATCTTAATCCCAATACTTCTCCGACTCTCATTCCTGTCCATAGCATTACAGTAAATACTGCACTATATCTATGGTATCGGCCGGGCTTAGCTAAGAAATCTTCAAACAGTTTCTGTTCTTCAAGCGTAAGAGCTCTTATCTGTTTGCAATCGTTTCCGTACTCTCTTTGCAGATCCCGAAGAACCCCGGAACACGGATTACTCTTCAAAACTCCATCTCTTACTGCAATCTCGAGAATAACCGACAGAACCTTTTTAATGTTTCTCAAACTGCTGTAACTCAGGTTCCTTTCAGTTGCCATTTTCTTGAAAAACATAACAACGCTGCTGTAAGTCACTGCCTTCAGTTTCATTTTTCCAAATTCAGGTTCAATATATCTTTTATAAAACCTTACATAGGAAGCGAAGGTTGTTTCCCTCATACCGGTCTTGATCTTAGTCCATATTTCGAAGTATGAGTTAATGGTAGTCTCGAGTTTGGAATAATCGATACCTTCCAATATGCCTCTGATGACTTCCTCTTCCTTCTTTCGCAACTCAGGAAGGGTTTTAGCATAAATGAAATGCCGCTTTCCGCCTTTGTCGTACCAATTGTACGCGAAAGTCTTATTACTTCTTAGATACTCTCCTTTCCTTAGTTTGGTTTTGTTTTGGGTATATCTGTTATTCATCTTTTTGATCCTCCAAAAGAACCAAAAAAGACAGCCCAAGTTCATTATAAACCCGGGCTGTCTTTCTTGCCGTTGTTTCTATTAAGTTGTCCTATTAAATCGAGTACAGACTATAAAGGTACTCTTTAAAAGTTTCACGCTTTATGAGCCGCTTACTCCCGTTCCATAAAACATATGGACAGTGATCGTCGGCGGTGAGTTCACGAATCTTATTCATACCGATATTGAAATACATTGCCGCTTCTTCCAGTGTGAGCAGCGCCTTATCAGCAATAGGTACGTTTTTATTCATAGAATCACCTTCTCTCATTTAGCAGTTTCCTTTCTGTTCCTTGTCGTTATCGAATCTGATCATTTCTATTGAGCTCCTTTCTTCTTGCTCGCTCCATAGCATCAAGTTGTTTAAGTAAGCCAGGAGGAATCCGGTTGATTTCCTTCTGTAACTCCTGTTGTTTTGCCTGAAGCAGCTTGATTTCGATATTCTTTCCTTTGACTTCCTTTTCCAACTGTTCTGTTTTACCTATCCAGTGCCGGCTGATCTCTCGCTCATCCCAGATATCCTTATTCAGCTTTTCAACATATCCGTTGACCGACTTGAGCTGTTCTTTCATCTTTGCCATCTCTGGTGCATATCTCGATATAAGCTCTATGGCCTGTGCTTTTTTCTCTTTGCTCTTCAGCATGTTTATATCGTTGATAGCCTTTGAGATCTCATCGAAGTGCTCCATGAGCATGTCAGCATTCTTAAACAAGTATGTGGGGAGATGTTTACGGTGTGTTATACGTTTCGGGATCCCGCGTTTAAGTTCAGGGAATTGATAAAACATATGCGAATAGAAGTCGTCCTGAAGCTTCACAAGGCCCGCAGGACCGCCTATCACTGACTTGGAGGATAATTTCCCATCCTTGGTGATCGGAACGAAACACACGTGCATGTGGGGCGTTCTTTCATCAAGATGGACAACGGCTGATATGATATTGTCCGCTCCGAACGTCTTACAATAGAACCTGTATGCCGTTCTGAAAAAATCTTCCGTTTCCCGTGACGTCTTTCCTTTGAAGAACTCGGGTGATGCGGTACAGATGCTGTCCTGCAGCACAACA
>JAIKZM010000157.1 GCA_024682215.1 Saccharofermentans sp.
AAAAGGAGGAAGAAGAATTGAACAACAAGAAGACAAATCCGATGTTAAGGATATGGCAGATCGCAAAGGCGGAACACGGCAGGCTTTTGCTGTCCGTACTGCTCGCGGTGCTCGGAGTCATATCGGGGATAATCCCGTATGTCTGCGCGGCAAGGATCATTTCGGGAATGATATCGGGCAACAAAGACTGGAATCACTATCTGATCTTTGTCGTTCTGGCATTCGCAGGTTTTGCATTGAAGAGCATTCTTTATGCGATGGGACTCAGCGTAAGCCATAAGGCAACGTTCTCGATACTGGGTGAGATCAGAAAGCAGATCTTCGCAAAACTCCCGCGCATGCCTTTGGGAACCATCATCGATACATCGAGCGGAAAGCTCAAGCAGATAATCGTCGACGAAGTCGAATGCATGGAACGCCCGATGGCACACATGATCCCCGAGCTGACTTCAAACATAATAGGCGCTCTGGCAGTATGGGTCTACATGATGACCATCGACTGGAGGATGGGCCTGATCTGCCTTATCTCAGTGCCCGTCGGACTAATGTTCTTCGGATTCATCGCTTCAAGCTACGGCAAGGACTACGCGAGATCCGTAGAGATAACGCAGGACATGAACGCGAGCATAGTCGAATATGTTCACGGCATTGAAGTCATCAAGGCTTATAACCAGAGCAAGTCGTCCTATCAGAAGTTCAAAGACAAGGTCATGGCAAATGCGGCCTTCTACTATCACTGGATGAAGAAAACGGAAGTATGCCAGTCTCTGTGCTACACGATCGCACCCTGCACTCTCATTACCGTATTGCCATGGGGCTGGTACATGTACACAACGGGAAGCATCACGGCAGAAGTATTTATGACTTCGATAATGCTTTCGATGTGTATAGTAGGACCGATCATTGCGGCGATACAGTTCACGGATTCGTCAGCCAAAGTGGCTACCACGGTGGCGACAGTCGATGAGCTTCTCTCGGGAGAGGAACAGCATCATTCGGATATTCCGGTCGAATTCGGGAGCCATGACATTGAACTCTGCAATGTCAACTATTCATACCACGAAGGTGAAGAAGTCCTTCATAACGTAAATCTCACCATTCCCGAAAAGAGCTTCACTGCGCTTGTCGGTCCTTCGGGAAGCGGCAAGTCTACCATCGCAAAGCTCATCGGCGGATTCTGGGATGTCTCGGAAGGCGTGATAAAGATGGACGGCAAGGACTTGAAGCAGATACCGCTCGAACAGCTCTACGATCAGGTAGCTTACGTGTCACAGGACAACTGGCTTTTCGATGACACGGTAATGAACAACATCCGCATGGGCAGGACGTCCGCTACGGATGAAGAGGTCCGCGAGGCCGCAAAGGCATCGGGCTGCGATGAGTTCATAAGAGCGCTTCCTAATGGGTATGAGACAAGAGTCGGAAGCGGCGGAACGCATATTTCGGGCGGTGAGCGCCAGAGGATCGCTATAGCAAGGGCAATGCTCAAGAACGCGCCGGTCGTCATCCTTGACGAAGCGACGGCTTATATAGATCCGGAGAACGAGGCGCTGATCCAAAAAGCCCTCACAGGCCTGATGAAGGATAAGACGGTGATCATAATCGCGCACAGGCTTTCCACGATCACGGAAGCGGATCAGGTGGTCCTTGTAAACGACGGAACGGTCGAATGCACCGGAACCCACGAAGAACTCCTCGAAAAGAGCGGGCTTTACAGGAACATGTGGACGGCACACGTCAGCGAAGGAGGTGCAGCTTAATGCTCGAAGCGATAAGAAAGATAATAGCCTTTTCGGGAAAAGAAAAGGTAAGGATATACAGAGCCATATTTATAGCTTTTTTCAAATCACTATTCTCGATGTTCAGGATGGCAGCGATCTATTACGTGCTGCTTGCATTCGAACAGGGCGACAAGACGATGAAGCCCGCATGGACGGCGCTTATCCTGCTGGGAATAAGCATACTGGGGCAGTTCCTCCTTAAGATGATCGCAGACCTTCAGGCTGTGCATGCCGGCTATTTCATGAGCGCTTACAAGCGCCTCGAGATCGCCGAAAGGCTTAAGAAAGTTCCTATGGGTTATTTCAACGACAACAATCTGGAGCAGATCACCGGCATCGCGACCACAGTACTCGATGTCGTCGAGAACCAGGGCGCAAATGTTCTGGTGCTCATCTTGAGCGGACTGATGAATGCAGTCGTATTCCTGCTCTGCCTTCCGTTCTTCGACTGGCGGTTCGGGCTTATATCTTTTGCGGGAATGGCGATCTACATGCTCATTACCTCCTCGATGGAAAAGAAGAGCAGGTCAAAGTCTCCCGTTAGACAGAAGAATCAGGCAAAGCTTGTATCCAAGGTGCTTGAGAGCCTTCAGGGAATGAGCGTCATCAAATCGTTCAACCTGACGGGAAAAGGCGATGAAGCTTTAAAGAAAGCGATCGATGACAACCGCGACAGCAACCTGGCAATGGAAAGACTCTTTATCCCGTATGCCAGGATCCAGGGAACGGTACTGGGCCTTTTTAAGGCACTGTTAATGCTGCTTGCCGTAGCGATGTTCATTTCGGGAAACACATCACTCACATATTCCCTGATGATGGTAATGATCTCTTTCCAGATATTCTCCGACATCGAACAGACCGGAGCCGGCCTTACGGTGCTCAGAGTCATTTCGAGCTCGATAGAAGAGGCTGAAAAAGTCAACCTTCTCCCCGTCATGGATGAGAACGGAAAAGATTATGTGCCGGCCGGTCACGGAATATCTCTTAAGAACGTCTCCTTTGCGTATGGCGACAACGGTATCTTAAATGACGTGAGCCTCGAAATACCCGAGAACACCATGACCGCGTTCGTCGGTCCTTCAGGCGCGGGCAAGACCACGCTGGCAATGCTGATTGCCCGTTTCTGGGATGTCGACAAAGGAAGCATTTCGATCGGAGGAAGAGACGTAAGGGACTACACGCTTGAGAGCCTCATGTCGCAGATCAGCGTTGTTTTCCAGAACGTATATCTGTTTGCGGATACGATCGAGAACAACATCAAGTTCGGAATGAGCGACGCAAGCCATGAAGATGTCGTAGCCGCTGCAAAGAAAGCCTGCTGCCACGACTTCATAATGTCCCTTCCCGACGGATACAAGACCGTGATAGGCGAAGGCGGCGCAACGCTTTCCGGCGGCGAAAAGCAGAGGATCTCGATCGCAAGAGCGATCCTTAAAGATGCCCCGATCATCATCCTCGACGAAGCTACCGCAAATGTTGATCCCGAGAACGAAGACAAGCTCACGGCCGCATTTGATGCGCTGACCGAAAACAAGACCGTCATCATGATCGCCCACAGATTAAAGACTATCAGGAATGCAGATAAGATCGTTGTGATCGAAGGCGGAAAGATCTGCAGCGGAACTCACGATGAACTCCTCAGGAACAGTGAACGCTACGAAAGATTCATTAAGCTCAGGGAAGAAGCAATGAACTGGAAGATCTGAGATTTCTCACAAAAGGTTAGCAATGGCTAACTAAAAGTGATATAATCTCTCCGTCGGGAATCGCGGCAAGTTCTCCGGTTCCCGCGGATACAGGGACAGAACTGATCAGGAGGAATAAGATCTATGCAGGAATCCGGCGAAATGTATCTCGAGTCCATACTCGTGCTCTCCCAAAAGGATGAACCGGTAAGGTCCATGGATGTCGCGAAATACCTGGGAGTGTCAAAGCCCAGCGTAAGCCGCGCGATGGCGATCCTCAAGAATGGAAACTACGTTGAGATCGACAGCCTGGGACACATCACTCTGGCAGACGCCGGACGCAGGATCGCAGAGAAGATCTACGAAAGGCACGTCGTGCTCACCGAGTTTTTCGAGCGCCTCGGGGTGGACAAACAGACCGCCGAGGAGGACGCCTGCAGGATAGAGCACGTCATAAGCGACAAAGCATTTGACATCGTGAAGGCTCACATAAAGGAAACAGATCAGACGTCCGGGCAGGAATAATAAATAGGTGTTTGTCTCCAAAGTGACCTTGTTTTCCATGACAAGGTCTTCCGGAAGCCATATGACGCAAATGTACAGCAGAACGTCCCTATGGTAGGGACATCTTCCGGGACAAATGGGCTGATTTGGTCCAAATGTACAGCAGAACGTCCCTATGGTAGGGACGCATTCCGGGACAAACGGCCTGATTTGGTCCAAATGTACAGCAGAACGTCCCTATGGTAGGGACGCATTCCGGGACAAACGGCCTGATATGGCCCAAATGTACAGCAGAACTGCAGTGGTAAGCTTTTTTTAGACACGGGTCAGTTATTTCTTAGACAGGATCTCCTATAATCAGAACAGATGTAAACATTCACTAGACAAGCATTAAATCTTGCAAGACAGGAGATTTACTATGAAATACACAAAAGAA